>JAJFHB010000074.1 GCA_021775795.1 Hyphomicrobiales bacterium
CGAAGGCGATACGGACGGCTGGCACTATGATGGCAACGATGCGGTATTCTCGCTTTTGTTACAGGCCCCCGATGCCGGCGGTGAATTCGAATATGCGCCCTACGTCCGGGGTGAGGCTGACGAGAATTATGACAATGTCCGAACGGTTCTGGATGACCCGGCACACTTTGCAACCCGGCCTGGCATAGAGGTTGGAAACCTTACGGTTTTCAAGGGAGACCTATCACTTCATCGCGTCACACCGGTCATTGGCGATCGCAAGCGTATCGTGGCTCTGTTTTCCTACGACAAGCATCCCGGCATGGCTTTCCCGCAGTATTACGTGAACATGCTCCAGCAAAGCCTGCAGACCAAGGACGCTGCAGCACAAGCCTTTTGATCTCTAAGAATGAAGACGTGAGGGAGAAGCTGAGAGCAACTGGACGGGGCACAGAGAGCGCCCGGTAGCTACTCACTCAGAACAGATTTCACGGTCTCTGCGAGCTGTTTGAGGCTGAAAGGCTTGGGGAGGAAGGCGAATTTTTCGTCCTCTTCCAGGTTCTTCTTGAACGCATCTTCCGCATAGCCGGAAATAAAGATGATCTTCGTTTGAATGTCCCGCTTCCGCAGTTCTTTCAACAGCGACGGACCATCCATCTCCGGCATCACCACATCTGAAATCACAAGATCAAGCGGCCCGTCATAGTCATCAATGAAGTGAAGCGCGGATTCGCCGCTGTCGGCCGTGTGAACCGTGTAACCACGCGAAGACAGAGCTCGGCTGGCAAAGGTGCGAACCGCTTCCTCGTCTTCGACCAGAAGAACAGTTTCATGGCCCGTGAGGTCCTGAGGCTTTGCTTCCTCCACGACTTCCGCAGCCTTTGCGTCCTCCGTTTCCTTTTCGGTGGGAATACAGCGCGGCAGATAAATCCGGAAGGTGGTGCCCTCACCTTCCTTGCTGTCAGCAAAGACATACCCGCCGGTCTGCTTGATGATGCCATAGACCGTCGACAGGCCCAGCCCGGTGCCCTTACCCACTTCCTTGGTGGTGAAGAACGGGTCGTAGATCTTCTCGAGCACTTCCTTCGACATGCCCGACCCCGTATCTGACACTTCGCAAAGCACATACTCGCCCAAAGGCATCTCAACTTTGGCGTCGACGTTGCGGGCCTCTTCTTTCGAAACATTGCCCGTGCGGATCGATAGAGTGCCGTCGCCGGACATTGCATCTCGGGCGTTCACGGCCAGGTTTATGATCACCTGTTCGAACTGGTTCAGATCGACCTTCACCGGCCACAACTCGCGGCCGTGTACAATCTTCAGTTCCACCGTTTCGCCAAGCAGACGGCCCAGCAGATTGCCCACATCTGCAAGCACGTCGGTGAGATACATAATCTCAGGCCGCAGGGTCTGACGCCGTGAGAAAGCCAGCAGCTGCCGCACCAGATTGGCTGCCCGGTTGGCATTCTGCTTGATGTTCATGATGTCCTGAAAGGACGGATCCGTCGGGCGATGGCGGGCAAGCAACAAATCGGAGAAGCCGATGATAGCGGTCAGCACATTGTTGAAATCATGCGCGACGCCGCCGGCGAGTTGACCGACGGCCTGCATCTTCTGGCTTTGCGAGAACTGGTCCTCCAGCTGACGTTGTTCTGACGTGTCGATCGCATAGACAATGAGACCGGGACCATCGTCGCCCTCTTCCTCAAAGCGGCTGGCGTAGAAGCGGCCGCTTTTCTTTTGCTCCTTTGAAAACTCCACTTCGAGCGGAGCTACGCCGACGCGCCCCTCCCAGGCCGCTTCCAGGGTTCGCTCCAGCGCATCGCGGGCATCTTTGGAAACAAGGTCAAGCAACAGCTTGCCGCGCGCAGCGCTATTGCGAACAACACGTGCAAACTCACCGTTGGCATTTCGAATGCCACCATCACGCGACACAAGAGCTATGCCGATGGGCGCATTGTTGAAGAAACGCGCCAACCGGACTTCCGCGGCCCGAAGCGTGTCGGGCGCGTCTGACTCCTGTGAGCGGTGCAACACCAGTGATCTTGATGCGCCGGGTTTTCCGTCCTCATCGAACTGTACCCGGTGCAGCACGCGGGCCGGAAACACCCGTCCCTCACCGGAAATGAAATCCAGATCGAAGGCTTCATCCTGAGCCCCGCTGGGAACCGGTTCCAATGTTTGAATGAGACGGACGCTTTCGCTGTGCAGAATATCACTGAGCTTGATCAGGCCGCCGGTGGTTTGCGTCAGATCCAGCCCCAGCCAGGAGGCAAGCGTCGCATTCAGATACTGAACCTGACCAAGGGCATCGGCTGAGAAGAAACCGGCCGGGGAATGATCCAGGTAGTCGATGATATGCTGCAGTTCCTGAAACGCAGCTTCCTGGTCACCCCTGTCTTTGGTGACGTCGCGCACCCGCCACAACACATAATCTTTCGCTCCCTCGCGGGCGAGCGGTTGCACATCGATGTGCTGCCAGCAGACATCCTCATCACGGGCGCCCGGAGCGGAACTCCCGGCCATCAAACGCAGCTCTTCGTGGGCACCAACGCCATCGCGGGCCGCTTGCGCCAAACGGTAGATATTGTCGGCAATGTCAGGGTAGCCCGCATAGATGCTTTCAATACCCTGCAAGTTCTGGCTGTCAGCGACGCTGCACAAGGACCGGTATGTTTCATTTGCATAAACCACCCGGCCACGCTTGTCGGTCACCACACAGGCGTCATCAAAGGTATCCAGCAATGCGTCATGAAAAGCGTGATCGCTGCGGCGCGCTCCCAGATGCAGCATGCCTGCCAGCAAACCCAGCAGTGAAAACAGTCCGGCAAACCCCAGACCGGCAAGCACTACGAGCACCCAGGGTTGGGCCAGATTACGGGCTGAATACGCGAAAGCCGCCACCGTTAACGCTGCAACGGCGGCAAGAAATACGGCAACCGCCGGGCTGCGGCGATGCGCCGGTCGCCCGGCTTCCATCTCAAGGACCTCGTTTTCCACGCTCAAGTCTG
>JAJFHB010000075.1 GCA_021775795.1 Hyphomicrobiales bacterium
GGAAGTCCAGTCGAAATGAACAGAATTTGCCGATGATCCAGACCGTCAAATCAGGGAGAGTTTCGCCAAATGGTTCCGGTCTCTGGTGCGATAGAAAATAATTTAGACCGAAAATATCTTGATAAATCAGAGGCTTAGAGGGCGCGATGCTGTTTGCATACCGTGAGTTTGAATCCCACTCGCTCCGCCATTAAGTCTTTGTTTTTAGATAGTTTTCAGAGATTTTAGAAGTCCGGGTCAATTTTCCCGGAGTTCTGCGGCCTTTGTCGCTGTGTGAGTTTTGAAGTCGAACCGGAGACTCCAATTAAGGGGAGATTTCAGCCACATTTTGCGGCTCAGTCTCCGTCGCCATTTTCGTCGGTTCGCTTTCGGGGGCGGCTAAGGGCTTTAGCCTAGGTCGAACATCGCCTCTTGTTCCGACCAGGCGATCGGGAGTTCGCTATTCTTGGTGAACGCTTCGACGGTCAGGTCCGCCGGCTCAAAGTGCCGAAAATGATCGACGGTGAAATTGAGCCCATCCCCGGTAAAAAGAAGGGCAAGAACGTCGTCATCCGCAATTCTCAATATTGGATTGCCTCTGACATTACTGTGGCACGCGCCAACAGAAGTAAGTTCCGCGCCTTTGGCCGAAACTGGGATTTCAAGGGATTGAGCGCCGAAATCTGTGAGTTGGATTGGTCTGGCCCCTGATCCTTGGAGCAGTAAGCCAAATACAATCCTTTGACGCCTGAGTTACTTCAGACCGCTGTTGCAACCATGGACGGGCGTTCGCTGAATTTTGCATGCCATGCTGCAAGATCCGCTCGTCCAGTTCGCCAGTCAACATCGGGATATCTGAAGTCGATGTAAGACAGCACAACCGCTGCTGCAATCGAGCCCAGGGTCACCTGGTCCAGATCCTTTCGCCAGGGGCCGGCGAGTGCGTCAAACACATCTTCAAATCTCTGCATCTGGCGGGTAACCAGTTCAGGCCAACGGAGATGTTCCGGACGCAAGCCCACTTCGTAGCGGGTTTGGACGGCTCCATCCGCAAGCCCCTGACCAAGAGCCTGCAGCGTCAGAATGCGCCATCGCGCATCCCCGGCTGACGGCAGAAGCTCTTTGTTTCCAGACTTGTCGGCCAGCCATTCGCAGATCACGCGGGAATCATACAAAGTTGCCCCGTCATCGAGCACGAGTGCTGGAATGCGGCCGAGAGGATTATCACTGGCAACAGCTTCATGCACATCCATCGGAACGAAAGTACCAACGTCAACCTTCTCAATCTGATCAGCAAGTCCGCATTCATGTGCGGTGACCATAACCATCCTGACGAAGGGAGAAGCAGCAGCGTGATGCAATTTCATGATGTGATTGCTCTTTCTGGAAATTCTTCAGTTAATGCTCTTGCGGAGCTATCAGCCATCTGTGTCGGCAAACTCCGGGGCAAGGTCAATGGCTGGATTCCGCGTAAAAAAGTTTACAGGTCTGAGTGTGAATTCATGCCATCTGGTAGGCAACACCGGCCAGTCCTCGGCCCGCGTAATGTGATTGAAACCGACCGTGTACCACAAGACCAGATCCTCATCCAAGACATCTGCCTGATCTGCAACAAACTCCGGGACACCGCCGGTAAACTCTTCCTGATTGAGATATGTCCCCGCGGCATAACGCTGACTGTCATCATGCTTCGAGACCCAGAGTTGTTGGGCTGAGAACGCTGCCCGGTCTTGCGGACGATCAACTGCCATCATCCGCGATACCACTCGATGGCCGCCGACGATTTCATAGCTCGGCATGTGCCCAAGCCCCGTGGTCTCGGCTCGATTGACGATCCTCCAGGCACCGGGCCCCTCAGCGTAGCTGTCAGCGCCACCTTCATTCTCTATCGCCTCCGTTTCGATGATCCAGAGGCTTCGGCGGGCAGAGCCTTCCGGCAACTGGCGCATCGCTATGCTGTCGCGGACGAGCGTGTTGTTGGAGCCATCGACATCAAGATCAAGCCGGAAGGAGAAATAATGGTCGTGATAGACAGCTACAGTATGGGGTGCCACCAGCGCACCAAACCGCGTATCGGCCGCAGCGGTTGCATCCGACATATGCGATGTTTCAACTGCCTTCACAGCATCCACACCGGTCGCCCCCAGCCGCACCATGATGTTGCCGTGCAGCGTGAACACATAGTCTATGACATAGTCGTAGTTGCCGATCGTGGGGATCATCCGCACAACAAGTTCGACATTCGTCCTTGAGTTGGCCTGTTGCGAACCCGGATCATAGTGCCGCCAGGACGGGTCCGCCGTATTCCGCTCAAACACACAAATTGCCCGGTCAACTTTGAACAGGCCGCCCATGTCGCTGGGTATGATGGCTGGAAAATAAGCGGAATGTTCCGGGCAATCCTGGCCGACCCGTAAGGGCGACGCGAGATAGCCAAGACCAAACTCACCCACGTCCATGAAGGTGCGGTACGACCAATTGGGATCAGGGTCCATATACGGAACCGTCATTTCGGAAAGTGCCATCTGATAGGCGATGTAGCGGTGTGAGCCATCATCATTGTAGCGAACAAGAGAGATCACCGGACCTTCTCGCCGTTCAACACGCAAATGGAACGACCAATTCTGCCAATAGATGTATCCGCCATTGACCCTGAAGTTGGCACCGCCCGGGCTCAAATTCTCAACCGGGTTCATCGGGTCGCGCGTTTCAACGTCCACGAATGTGGTCGGATCTGAAGAAATCTCCACAACACCGGTGTCCGTGACAGACAACACGACTTTCTGATCAACATCGACAATCGCAGTCAGGCCTTCCAGCGGCAGGCCATAGACGGAATCTGTCACGTCTTTGCCGTAACAAGGCACGCGGAAAATGCGACGGCCGTAATATTCAGGTTCTGCGAGATACCCCGCAGTTGTCGGTGCACAGTGGACCTGCTCAAAATCTGTTATGCCCCGCCGTCTGATAGCTTCCTGCCAGCGCGCATCAGCCTTCACAAGATCAGCCGCAGCGCGGGCTTCCACGGTTGTTACGCTCGGTTGTGCACCTTCTATCTCGACGTTGGAAATGACGGTTCCGGTTGTAAGATCAACGTGCGCTTCAAATGTCCGGCCTGACGTGCGCGTGATGGCGGTCGCTGCCCGGGGAAACGGGGTTCCGGGGTACCAGGAAATCACAAATGCCTTCGGCGGCTCCCGCAGAGAGATCATTGGATAGACGGTGGTCTCGTTGACGAGGTTGGACGCCGTCAGCAATTCGACGGTCCTCAACACTTCCTCGATTGTGAGAGCGTCGAGCGGATGTGTAGCCTGAACGCTTTGCGCCGACAGTTTTTCAACTGAAGACAGCAGCAGCGAGAACAGTGAAACAATTATGACGGATAAGGTGAATGTGCGCCGCATGGCAATCTGGTCCCGTGCTTGATGGTCCCTTACGTGGCCTGAATGCACTTTGACCTGATTCTATACTTGCCGTCGCGCGGCGCCGGGACGCATGGCAACAAAAAAACCCCGGCAACAGGCCGGGGTTTGTTCAAGTTTGCCGGTAGAAGATCGGCTATTTTGGTTGCGGCACAAACCGGATATAGGGTTTTGGTGCCCGCCATCCATCCGGATATTTTTCTCGTGCTGCCTCATCATTCACTGCCGGCACGATAATCACTTCGTCACCCTGCTGCCAGTTGGCCGGCGTCGCAACCTGATGCTTGGCTGTTAGCTGAAGTGAATCAACCACGCGCAGTATTTCATCAAAATTCCGGCCCGTGCTCATCGGGTAAGTCATGGTCATTTTGATCTTTTTGTCCGGCCCGATGATGATCACATTTCGAACTGTCTGGTTGTCTACCGGGGTACGGCCCTCTGAGGTGTCGCCCGCATCAGCAGGAAGCATCTGATAGAGCTTCGCCACAGCAAGATTGTTGTCGCCGATCAGTGGATAATTTGGCGTGTGGCCGGTGACATCCGCAATATCCTGCTTCCAGCGCTCATGATCCGATACCGGATCGACGCTCAGGCCCAGAATTTTTACGCCACGAGCAGCAAACTCTTCCTGCTTGCCGGCCATATATCCAAGTTCGGTCGTGCAGACCGGCGTAAAATCCTTGGGGTGTGAAAACAAGATGGCCCAGCCATCACCAATCCAGTCATGAAAACTGATTTCACCAGCGGTTGTGTTTGCCTTGAAATCCGGTGCGGTATCTCCAATCAACAGGCTCATTCTCTTACCTCCTCGTTATGCACATCCAATGTTGAATGCGCCTGCAATCTCTACAAATCCCGGAGCCGGCATTCGAACAGTCCAATAGTGGCCCGGGAAACACTCATAACATGCGCGTGCTTGAAACGCGCCTTTAATGTATCAACATATGGGGAGTGGAATAAAATTTTCATCAGCTTATTTGGGAGACGTAGGAATGGGACTGTTTGACTTCATTAGAGATGCGGGAAAAGCACTCGGCATCGGCGGTGACGATGAAGCACCATCAGCAGAAGCTCTACAGGAAGAGTTGAATTCACACGATCTTGGTACCGAAGGTGTAACCGTTGAAATTGACGGCGACAAAGCGGTAGTCAAGGGCGAAGTCGAAAACCAGGATATCTTCGAACGGATGGTCGTCGCAGTCGGAAACACACTTGGTATATCTCAAGTCGAGACCGATGTTGCAGTCGGTGACGATGAACGGGAACCTGTGTTTCACACCGTGGAGCGGGGCGATACATTGTGGGCGATTGCCAGTACCCACTACGGCAATGGCAGCAAGTACAACGCAATATTCGAAGCAAATACGCCAATGCTCTCCCATCCGGACAAAATTTATCCGGGGCAGGTGCTGCGCATTCCCGCGCTGGGCGAAGAAGCCTAAGTGCTGAATTGATTTAGCCGACAATATCGATTGTGCCGACTTGCCGTTTGAGGCTGGTCGGCACAGAAAAACTCACACTTGAATGCTCAATTCCATAACGGACCACCCCATAGGATGCTCTCCAACCGCTTTTTGCCCAGGCGCAAAAGGGCGTTCGTTGCCGAAGTGAGTGCTTTGTTGGCTGATGACTACGATCTCTGCGTATCCTCGCAGGAGCAGAAAGAAGTCATAGAGCTGGCGAAAACTCTGGAGCAAGCCGGCGAGATCTCCCACGCACAACTGGCGCAGGATCTTTGGGCTCTGACCCGGACAGGACGCAAACGCAACGGCTATTTTGTCGAGTTTGGTGCCGGCAACGGAGTCGAGATATCGAACACTTACCTGCTGGAAACCGAGTTCGGGTGGAACGGTATCTGTGCCGAGCCAGTCCCGGAAGAGTTCCAACTACTCAAGCGATCGCGCATATGCCATTGCGATAACCGCTGCGTTTGGTCTGAAACAGATGCAATAGTGGATTTCGGTGTCACAGAAGACCACCATCTTTCCACCATGAGGCAGTACGCGGACACGGATTTTCACGCTGAAAGGCGGGCTACGGCGAAATTTGTGAAGGTGGCAACGGTAACCCTGCAGGATCTACTTGCGGAGTA
>JAJFHB010000076.1 GCA_021775795.1 Hyphomicrobiales bacterium
CCATGCTATAACCTGACTTGGCAAACCGGTGCAATTTGGCCATTTTTCAGCCATCGTACCGCGTTAGCTTGCGTTTGGGGTGAGGCCTTTAAACCCTGTCATGAGAATTAGTGATCGGTAACACGCAACAATTGGAACACATGGCGTGTCAAGTCTGAGCCCTAAAAGTTGGTTTTCCCAGTTCTTTTACGATCTGGATGCGCGCATTAATGCGGGCGTATATTCAATGTATATCGGCCTGCGCGGCTTTCTCAGCGCTTACTCAGCGTTCATGGGACGGTTTCGCATTCGTGGCCCGAAACGCGTCCTCAACGATCTCGTGTCGGACGGTGCAACAATGGGGCTCATTGTGGGTCTCGGGGCACTTTATTTCGCCCTCCCCCCTGTGTGGGAAGATGAGGGCATATGGGATCGTGGACGCCAGTATTCAGTAACTTTCACGGATGCCTCCGGCACGATTATCGGCAGACGCGGCATTTGGCAGGATGACGCGATCCCGCTTGACGAAATCCCTGATCACATGATTGCCGCCGTTCTGGCCACGGAAGACGAGCGCTTCTTTGACCATATCGGTGTCGATTTTCAGGGTACGGCACGCGCGTTCGTCGAAAATCTGCGCGCCGGGGTCGTCGTTCAGGGCGGCAGCACGGTCACGCAGCAGCTGGCGAAAAACCTGTTTTTGTCGCCGGAAAGAACTTTTCTCCGCAAGCTGCATGAGGCCTTCTTCGCCTTGTGGATCGAGATGCGGCTGACCAAGGATGAGATCCTCAAGCTTTATCTGGACCGCTCCTATCTGGGTGGCGGCACCTATGGTCTTGAGGCCGCCTCGCAATTCTACTTCGGCAAATCTGTGCGGGATGTGAATCTTTCGGAAGCTGCCATCCTTGCGGGTCTGTTCAAGGCGCCGAGCAAGTATGCGCCGCATGCGAATGCGGAAAATGCGCGCATTCGGTCCAACGTTGTTCTTTACCGCATGCTTGATGTCGGTGCCATTTCGCAGGGCCAGCTTTTTGCGGCTCGGCGCGAACCGGCGCAGGCGATTGATCGGAGTGACTTCTACAGCCCCAACTACTTCCTCGACTGGGCTTACGAGCAGACACTTGAAACCTTGCAGGAACAACGGCTGGAAAGCGAATTCGTGGTCGAGGTGAAAACGACCATTGATCTGGCATTGCAGCAACATGCCCAGGCCGTCGTCGTCTCGATGCTCGATGAAAACGCAACGCGCTATCGCGCTGAACAGGCCGCTCTCGTGTCGATGGAACCGGGCGGTGCGGTGCAGGCAATCGTCGGCGGGCGCGATTATGAAGAAAACCAGTTCAACCGGGCGACGCAGGCGCTGCGGCAACCAGGCTCCGCCTTCAAGCCGTTTGTCTATCTCGCCGCCCTTGCCGCGGGTCTGACACCAACCTCAACCGTTGTCGATCAGCCCATCCGCATTGGCAATTGGTCTCCCCGGAATTACAGCGGCGGCTATCGTGGGCGGATGACGCTGACTAATGCGCTCAAGCGGTCGATCAATACGATCGCTGTGCAACTGGGCCAAAGGGTCGGCATTCAGCGTATCATTGATGTTGCCCATCAGGTTGGCCTGCAGGCAGAATTGCGCAGCAACGCCTCCATGCCGCTGGGAACCAATGAAGTCACGGTTTTGGATCTGACGGGTGCCTATGCCACTTTCGCCAATGGCGGCAGACAGTCGACACCTTATGCCGTTTTGGAAATTGCACGCCCGAATGGTGAAATCATTTATAGCCGGGAGCAGAACGGTCCGCGGCCGCGGCAGGTAGTTGATCCCGCCCTCATCAGCGATCTCAATTACATGCTCAACCAGGTTGTTCTCAGCGGCACCGGCCGTCGGGCGCAACTCGGCTTCACCCCGCAGGCCGGCAAGACCGGAACGACTTCTTCCTACCGGGACGCCTGGTTTATGGGCTACACGGCCCATTACGTCACGGGTGTCTGGTTTGGCAACGACGACTACACTCCGACAGCCCGCGTTACCGGCGGTAACCTGCCGGCAATGACGTGGCATCAATATATGGAAGTAGCCCTCGAAACCAAGGTTGCGGCCCCCCTTCTGGGTGTCCCTCTTGAGGGCCAGTATGCAGCCTATGTCGACCCGGATCTGAATCAGGTCGAATTGCAGTTCGAGGACCTGCCGGAAGGCTCCTATCTGGTCTATGATGAGAACGGCTTTTTGATTACAAGAGACGGTGATCTGACTTCCGAAGGCAGCGGCGACAGTGATACAGTTTCCCGCGCCTTCCAGAATATGTTCAGTTTGTTCCGCGAAGGTGATACTCAACGCACAGGCTCAAACGTCAACACGCGGCGCGATAGCAATGATCCGTTTGGGAGTTATCGCAGTAACAGCAACAGCAATCGGGGCCAGCAGAACAACGGGCCGGCCATTGAAGATCTCAGATAATGCACGAACAACTTGTCTGCCCTTCTCGCCCGACATCCTGGTGTCGAGGGCCCTGGTGTCGAGGGCATTGTGCACCTTTATCCGGCCGACCTGGCACTGACGGGCGTCGTCGCCACCCATGCTCAGGGAGGTGATGCGTGCGAAGTTTTGTTCGGCTTTTCCTGTTTCTCCTCGTCGGCATCGGTCTTGGCTATTGTTCAGCCGACTACAGCATGGAGCAGGGGCTCACTCACGTCTCCATTCGCAACGGGCCCTGGACCATCTGGCCGTCAGCAGGCAGCGCAGATGCCGACCCCTATACGCGGGCCCATTTTTCAGCCACAGGCGTTCTGCCCCTGACAATCTTCGAAGCCGCAACCTTCAGGGCAGACACAGACGACGATGGCATCCCGCTTGATCAAAGCTGCGAGTACCGGGTCGAGGGTAACGGTTTCAAAACGCGCTGGTGGAACATAGCGGCATACAAAGCCAACCGAACCCCCATGGAGAATGCGGCCGAGCGTCACTCATTCAACTCCGAAAACCTGATTTTCGACAGCCAGGGTGAATTCCACATTGAGCTTTCGCGCAGCGCAAGACCCGGCAACTGGCTGCCGCTTACCAATTCCGACAGTTTCTACCTGTCCCTCACACTCTTTAATCCCGAAGCAGACGTGAGAGGCAATCTCGCCGAGTTGATCCTGCCCCGGATCGTCAAGGTGAGGTGCGCATGAAGGCACTGTTTTACTGGCTGATTGCAAGTGCGCTGCTGGCCGTGGTGGTACATCTGTTCATCGTCATTTTTGTGCCGGGTGTTGATACGGGCCAGAAAATGGCACAATTCACTTCGGCAGCAGCAGTCAATGAGTTCCATCAAATTGACCGCGTATCGCCGCAGACCCTTCTCAACGAAGCCGATCCTGATCTGGCCTACGCATTCTGCACTTATGATATTTCAGACAAGGCTCTCGAAATAGAGGCCCACATCCCTCCAACCTACTGGTCGGTCAGTATCTATACAAACACGGCAGACAACATCTACACCCTCAACGATACGCAAGCCGGTGTTGAAACCATCAAGCTGCTCCTGGCCCGCGATGGCGAAGAGGTCGACCTCGCCAACGGCATTGGTCAGCGCGATGAAAACACCATCCTTATTCGCTCACCTTCCACAGAGGGCCTTATCCTCTTTCGAGCCTACATTGGCGACGGCTCGCTCGATCGCCGGGTTCGGAGCTACTACGCTGAATCCGGCTGCTCCTCCCGCGAAGCAGTTGTCGAGCACGGGCCCGTTCTCGGGCAAATCGACGGGTAGATAAATTTTCTCATGAGCAGGAAGGCTCTGCGGCGGTCATGTTGCGATCATCATGACAGTTCCCGTGCGGAAAGAGCGATGAAGTTTGCAATTAGTTGGGCGCCATCATGTTCAGCAGCGTAGGACGCCAAGTAGTCTGGATGCGTACGGGCGTAGGTGCAGGTCCATGTTTCCATTCGTGACTCAGGATGGAACTGGCTGCTGAACCAGTTGTCGCCATGATCAATGACCAGCGCGGAACTGTCGCTTTGCACGGCGAGCACACCGTCTCGCTGAGCCGCAGACGGCTCGATGTGCAGATAGTTGGCAAAATGAAATTTGGGTGTCGCGCCAAGACCCGAAAATAGTGGATGCGCCCGTCCCTGCTCGGTAAGTTGCACTTCATGAGTGCCCGCAAGAGTGCCGGCAGGTCGAGGAACCAGCTGCCCTTCGCCAAACTGTGTCGCGAGAAGCTGGTGCCCACCGCAAATAGCGAACAGCGGTCGCGACGTTGACCGGTAGGCCGTGAGCCAGTTTCGAAGGCAAACTAACCAGGTGCGATCTTCGTCGATCACGTGCAGCGTTCCACCCAGAATGACGCTGTCGACGATTTCATGGTTTGGAAGCTCGTCACCGCGGCAAATATCTACACTCATCATCTCGAAGTCCATTTCTCGGGCCGCTGGACCATGCCAAGCGAGTATCCAGTCCTTTTCAAGACCGGTTGAACAAATATTGCTGAACTCCTTTGGATTGTAGTGTTCGAGTTCTCCGAACATGGAAATAAAGAGCAGATTTTTCGACATGAAAGTTCCCTGGCTTAGATTTAATGCAATGTCCCAAAACAACGATCGGGCGCGCAGACGTGCTGAAACGACGAGCAAACTTGAGGTTGAGAAATGCTCGAAAGATCAGTTGGCTGAGGGATCGGCGGCAAGTGTTTTTCCTAATAGTTCGTCCACCCTGAACATGCCTGCCGAAATCGCGTTGCGCGAAATCAGACCGACTGAACGCAAATCTCCGCGCCGCATTGCACCCTGGGTCAACACAATATGGTCGGTGAAGGAATTGACTTCCGTCTCCCAATCCATGAGCGGCAGGATAGTGAACCACATGCGAACGGTCCGGAAGAACAGTTCGTCATAGAGCCGAAGGAAGAGCGCACTGCCAATGAGAGAGGATAGGCATTGGTGAAGGTGCAGATCGATGCGCACATATTCTTCCTGGTCCGGATGCTTAAGGATGCTGCGGATACGTGCCGGCAGGGTTTCCATGATCTCCAGTGCCTGCTGATCTGGTGGTTGCGGATTGATTGAACCGATCATTTCCGCAATGTGCGTGCGCAGGATCGTCGCTTCGCGAACCTCGCCGAAATCCACGTCGGCCACCATGGTACCCACGCCATGGCGAGTGTTCACCAAGCCATCGCGCTCCAATCGTTGCAGCACGTTGCGGATGGGAGTGCGCGAAACATTGAACTCCCGGGCCAGCTGGTCGAGGTCAAGACGCGTACCCGGCGGGTAGGTCAACAATGTGATCCGCTCGCGCAAAGTCTCGTGCAGGACACTGAACCGTTGCCGCCAGGGGCTGGTGTCCTCTCCCGTGTTTGTGGGAACGCTCGTCGTCGCAGACCTTGTGCCATCCGCTTGATTTATTGAAGGAAGTGTCGTCACAGAAAGCCTCTCGAATGTGTTCTTTTGCATCTGTTGAACAGATACGAAATTATAACGCGACTAATAAGAAATATACAACTCTGGTATTTAGGTGTCGGAAAACAACTCTTGGCATAATGGCAATTCAAACTCTTTCCTCTTTAACTTATTGAAAACACGTTCAGAAATATATTTTCGAGATCAAAATTATCGAGATGGCCAAAATTTCAAAGATTCTCTTAGGTGTTTATCCAGTTTTGAAATATATTTCTATGAGAACGCCGTTAACCTATGCGGGTAGTGAGATTAGGGTGCAGCGTGCGGAGACAG
The DNA here is from genome assembly GCA_021775795.1 of Hyphomicrobiales bacterium. Lineage (GTDB taxonomy): Bacteria > Pseudomonadota > Alphaproteobacteria > Rhizobiales > JAJFHB01 > JAJFHB01. Next base: position 5,687 of record JAJFHB010000076.1, read on the forward strand.
CATATGCACGGTCGAAGCGCTTAAACTTTTCACAACTCCCGAAGAGTGGTTTTGGCCAAACGAGGCGCCTGACGCGCCAGGCCGTTTGTACGGCACCGGCGGCCCGCCGTGCTGCAAGAGACATGGGCTGTCAAGAGAAGGGCACTGCGCCGATAGCGTCGCGGGCTGTATTAATAACGGAGCCACAAA
>JAJFHB010000077.1 GCA_021775795.1 Hyphomicrobiales bacterium
GAGTACGGAGCCTGCCGGCGGGTGCTCGAGAAAACTGAAATCAGAATGCCAGTCGCCTCCGAAGACGCCGCCCCCTTCATTTGCTTCCTTAAGGACGGCAATTACCTGTTCGTCGTCCGCAGTAGGCTTCACATAAGGCAGTTTCGACATGGTCCCGAACACTTGCGTTAGCGCCTTTTGGCGGGCGATATCGATGTGCTGGTCACGCAGGAAAATCACCAGATGACGATGAAGCGCATCTTTGAGGGCTTGCGCCAGATCATCCGAAACAGGCGCATTCAGATCGACCCCTTCGATCTCCGCACCAATGAAGCCCGTGAGTGGATTTTCTGTCAGCACGTGCGCGCACCTCTTCTAGCCGTAGCGTTGGTAATTCTTAACCGCCCAGTGTTTGCTCTAAGCTCTTTGCCCGGAGGTCAAAACTGGGAGAACAAGGGCATGCCCTTACAAAGAGTGGCAACGAGATTGAACTCTTACTTACTCCAGATGGCGGCGTATAGTTCCTGCCCGCCATCCCAATAGCCACTGACGTGAATGAGTTCATAGCCCTGGCCGACATACTGATTGAATTTGGACTGGTAGGACGATGACGACATGCCATGGTGAGCAACCCAGGCAGCGCCACCAACCTTTTCCCAGATCGCTGCATATTGAACGCCGGAAGCTGTCCAGTGTCCGTCAACATGCGTGAGCCGATAACCCTGGCCGACATATTGGTCGAAGCGGGACTGGAACGATGATGACGACATACCGTGATGCGAAACCCAGGCGTTACCGTTGCTTTGCACCCACAATGCTGCATAGCGGGTGCCACCCTGGCCCGAGTATCCTTCAACATCGATGAGTTGATAACCCTGGCCGACAAAATTATCGAACGCCGATTGATATTGTGCCGATGTGAGCCCGTGGCGCGCCACCCAACTGCCTGAACTCTGGTTCCATACAGCCGCAAATGTACCCGAGCCGCTGCCGGCAGCCGTTGCTGATATGTCGAGAGGACGGTAGCTCTGCGCCGTATATTGATCAAAATAGGTTTGGTAGGAAGACGCACTCATACCGTGGCGGGCGACCCAGGCCGAACTGTTCTGCCGGTCCCAGATGGCCGCATAACGCACGCCCGAGTTCGTTTGATAGGCGTCAACCTGAGCAAGACGGTAACCCTGGCCCACATATTGGTCGAAATAGGTCTGGTAGGACGATGAAGTCATGCCGTGGCGGGCTACGAATTCTGCGGCGGCACTTTGGGAAAACAGGCTGGCTAAGAACAACACACCAAAAAGGCTCAAAGCACGGAAAGCGATCATTCAAACTGTCCTCAATTGGAAACGGAAACCGCGACGGACATTCAACCTGTCGGTCCCGTTCTGTCTGCACTCCCAAGCCCAAACGCAGTATACGGACGGATTTGGATCACAACAAGAACCCGGCAGCACAAGGCCGCCGGGTTGTTCGCAAGGATTGGTGTTACTGGCAGACGCACTGCGCAGATGAGATGCGATCGTTCATATCACCCACGCTGGGAGTGTCGCTGCTGTAAGTCTCATCGCGACCATTATAGAGCGCCCTCGTGTAGCCGGTGAGACGGCAACCGCCGCCAACACGCACGGAGCTCACTTTATTGTCCCAGCTTGTGCCCCAGAACGACACCTGCTCGTTGGCATTAAGTTGGGCACTCGCGCCACCATAATCATTGTGTTCATAGAAGGTGCAGCCAGGTGGTGCTGGCGGGGGAGCTTCGGGTTCAGCCACGGCCGTGCGTTCCAGAAAACCTTCAAGTTCCCGAATGCGGGCACGGTAGTGCCGGCGGATACAACGCCGCGTTGAACCGCAGTGGTTGCGGGCGCGCACCCAGGCTGCCTGCATTTCTTCGAGCATATACTTCAGTTGGCTGTGTGCTTCGCCAAGCGCATCGTCATAAAGATCGCCCATCTCGTCATCGAGATCACGCAGGTTTTGGCGCTCGCAAATCGTCAGCTCATCTGCGGTGTAGGCATCGTTGCAGTTAAACGTCATCGCCGATGCACTGCCGGGAAAGAGCAGGACGGCGACTAGCGCTGCCCCGAAGAAACGTATCAGGTACGTCATATTGACCTCGTCATTATTGTTGCAATTGACCGCCCGCCGGCAGAGCTTCCGGCTTTCCTCAAAATTCAGTATACCGAACAGAGATCAACATACAATCGCATCAGGCCTGTTGCCTGTTGGCGGACACCCAGACCACACATCGGCGCAATGGAACTCAAACTCGAAACCGTCACCACAGCGACAAAAGACTTTCGCGCCCTCGTCGAGGATCTCGATCTGGCCCTGTCAGGTCCCTATGCAGATGATCAGCATCATGCCCTGTCGCTTGATGAGCTCTTCGCTCCAAACGTAACCATGTTTGTTGCAAAGCTTGAAGGTGGCGTAATGGCTGGTTGCGGCGGCATTGCACTCTATGACGGCTATGCCGAAGTAAAACGCATGTACACGAGCCCTGCGGCACGGGGCCGAGGCGTTGCCAAGGCTCTTCTCACCCGCATCGAGGACTGCGCCCGCGTGTCAGGTGCCTCATGGCTGCGGCTCGAGACCGGCATCTACCAGACAGAGGCGATGGCTTTGTACGAGCGCTTCGGATTCACCCGTTGTGAGCCCTTTGGCCTCTACCTCGAAAAACTGCCGCACACGA
>JAJFHB010000078.1 GCA_021775795.1 Hyphomicrobiales bacterium
CATACCGTATGCCCGGCAGGGAAGACACACTCCAACACCGATAGCAGGAAAGAGACAAATGACAGTCTGGATTGAAAAGTCCGGCAGCGTCTGGACGGTAATCCACTCAAGGCCGGAAGCGCGCAACGCCATGGACGTCGAAAGTGCCGAAGCCCTCAACGCAGCCTTCCTCGAGTTTGATCAGGATGAAACGGCCAATGTTGCCGTGTTCTGGGGCGAAGGCGGTGCCTTTTGTGCTGGCTGGGACCTGAAACTTGCATCATCGCTGCAGGGGAATGACCCATTGGGAGACCTTGATTTTCCGGAAGACGGCGGCGCCCGCGGAAATGGCAGTGACATTCCTCGCGGTCCCATGGGCCCGAGCAGGCTCGAACTCGGCAAACCTGTGATAGCAGCCGTTGCCGGACCGGCTGTTGCGGGCGGCATGGAACTTGCCATGTGGGCAGACTTTCGCGTCATGGAGAAAAGTGCCTACATGGGTGTCTATTGCAGGCGTTGGGGCATCCCGTTGATTGATGGCGGCACTGTACGGCTGCCTCGGCTGGTCGGTCAGGGCCGGGCCCTGGAAATCATCCTGACCGGCCGCAGGGTTGCGGCAGAAGAATGTGCACAGATCGGTTTGTGCGAATATATCGTCGCTGATGGCCATGCCCGCGATAAGGCCGAAGAACTTGCCCATGAAATTGCCCGGTTTCCACAATCATGCGCACGGGCAGACCGCCGCTCGGCTATCCATCAACATGGCCTCCCGGTCCGCGACGCCCTCATTCAGGAGTGGAAGCACGGCAAGCCTGAAATCGCCGGGGGCGGCATTGAAGGCGCTGCGCGCTTCAGCAATGGTGCGGGTCGTCACGGAGATTTCAGCAAGATATAGAAATGCGCCACAGCCGGGGGCAAGGTCGGGAAATCCAAGACACCACCTTGACGTCGTTCGATCAGCAGGCGATGCAGTGTCCGGAGCTGCCGCTGATGGTGGCTTTCTAGACTGCCGGAAAATCGATCCGAAACGTGGCCGTTCTGTTCTGCCGTCCCCTTCAACCTGAAAGGGCAGAATGGAGCCGAGTGTGAGAAACAGAACATGATCTCAGCAACGCAACGCGCTGGTGTCCACCCGCCTGACTTTTCCCTCGAAGACGCAGAAAGAATTGCGGAGCAGCAATTTGGCGTAACGGGAAAGGCTGCAGCCCTGTGGGGCGAGCGCGATCAGAACTTCAGTATATCGGGTGCCAACGGCAGCGGGCATGTTCTGAAAATTTCCGGCCGGGCGGAAGACATCGATGTACTGGATTTTCAGGTCGCAGCACTCACGCATCTGGCAAACCACACGCCACATCTGCCTGTTGCCCGCCTTGTGCCGGCAATCAGTGGGCACACATTGACACAAACGACAAGTCCGGAAGGCACGCCGCACATCGTCCACATGATCAGCCTGCTTCCTGGCATAACAATGGCTGAGGCGGCAATCAGCCCAAAATCCCTGAGCGCTGCTGGATATCTGGCAGGACAGGCAACGCAGGCACTGCGCGGCTTCTTCCACAAGGCTGCCGGCCACACTATTGCCTGGGACCTGCGCCATATCGGCGACTTCGCATCTTCTGTCGCAGGTATCCCTGACGCGCGGCTGCGTGCCGCCGCTGAAGATTTCATTCCGCAATTCTGCACCGGCAGCCTGAGCAAACTGTCTGACCTGCGCGCCCAGATTATTCACCACGACGTCAATCCGGCCAATGTTCTGGTCGATGCTGATAATCATGACCAGATCTCCGGCCTGTTGGATTTCGGTGACATGATCCACGGGCCCATTGCACAGGATGCCGCCGTGGCGGCAATCGAAACGGGACCGTTTGGAAACGATTTTGCCAGCGACATCGCCACTCTGATTGCCGGCTATGATGCAGCCTTTCAGCTCGAAGAAGCAGAGGTCGACATTCTTTATGAGCTGATGGTGGCACGTTCCGTATTGGGTTTGCTGATCGGTGTCCGGCGCGATGAAAGCGGCATCTACGCAGATGGAAAACTTGAATACATCGAGCAATACACGCCCATTCTGGATGATCTTCTGACCATCGGGCGTGACCCTCTGCAAACCGCCATTCGTGACGCCTGCCGTCTGCCCGCTTATTGTCCGCCCCACCCCCTGCCTGCCGGCACGAGGCTGGATGTAACAGAAGATCTGGTCCGCCGCCGTCACGCCGTGTTGGGTACGGCGTTGCCGCTGTCCTACGATACGCCGGTCCACACCGTACGCGGTGAAGGCGTCTGGCTTTATGATGTGGACGGCAGAAAATTTCTCGATTGCTACAATAATGTGCCGCATGTCGGCCACTGTCATCCACATGTGGTCAGGGCCCTGTCCCGCCAATCAGCCGCACTCAACACCAACACCCGATACATCTATGACAACATCATTGAGTATGCCGAGCGGCTAAGTGCATTGATGCCCGGGGATCTGAACGCCTGTCTGTTCGTGAACTCGGGAAGCGAAGCCAACGATCTTGCACTGCGCATGGCAAGAAACTGTACAGGTCATGAGGGCGCACTCATTTTGGACGGCGCTTATCACGGCATCACATCTGAAATTTATGCTCTGTCGCCATCGAATGACTGGTGGACGGGAACCGCTGCAGACAACTCCCACGCATCGAAAACACGAACAGATATCGAGTTACTGCAAAGCCCGGATACCGTACGGGGGCCCTATGGTCGTGATGACCCTTCAGCGGCTGAGAAATATGCCTCAGACACAGACCGCGCACTTGCAGCGCTGGAGCTGGCCGGACATAAGCCCGCAGCCTTCATGGTGGACTCGGCCTTTGCCACAAACGGCATTCTTGATGTGCCCGACGGATATCTTGAAGGCGTCACCTCTCGCGTACGCGCAGCAGGCGGCATGATCATCGGCGATGAGGTCCAATATGGATTTGGCCGCAGCGGTGAAAATCTCTGGGGCTTTCAGAACCATGGCGTCGTGCCGGATTTCGTGACGCTCGGCAAACCCATCGGCAACGGCCTGGCTCTCGGCGTCGTTGTCACAACGCCAGACATTCTCGAACAGTTCACCGGCGGCACAGAATTTTTCTCAACCTTCGGCGGCAATCCGGTGGCCTGTGCCGCCGGCCTTGCCGTTCTTGATGTCATTGAGCGGGAAAACCTCCTGCAAAATGCCCACGACACCGGCGCTTATCTGATCAATGGACTGCGCCGCGCAGCCCGCGGCTCCAGCACGATCGGCGATGTGCGCGGACAGGGTCTGTTCATCGGCGTCGACGTTGTCGGGGATATTGAAACCATGACGCCGGACAGCACGGAATGTTCGCGCATCAAGAACCATCTGCGCGACAATAGCGTTCTGGTCGGCAGTGAAGGTATCGGTGGCAACATCCTCAAGATCCGTCCGCCCATGGTGTTCACCAACGACCACGCAGACATTTTGATCGAGGCCTTCAGCGCCGCAATTGCTTAGGCGAAAAACACAATGCGAACGCTGCCGCCAAAGGCCTCCAGGTCAGGCAGGGCATCCGCCGATGACGCGGCCCAGCATACTTACCGCTCTCTTTTGTCAACACTCAAACCATGCCGTTGTTTTTGGCTGACCCACCGGCAACGTTTGCCGCTTCCTGCAACGCCCAGTCCCAGAAGGTCGTGATGTTCGTGCGATTTCGTGCCGCTGACGGGTGCACCAGATAGTAGGCACCTTCCAGTTCAACCGAACGCCCAAACAGAGGGATCAGAAGGCCCTGAGAAATTTCGTCTTCGAGTAAAGCCTCAGCGCCGAGTGCCACGCCCTGTCCCTCGATTGCGGCCTGATGCACGACATTGGGATCGTTCATGGTAACGCCGGATCCAAGGCTCACATCACCGGCGCCCACTGCGGCAAGCCAGGCGCGCCAGAGCTTGTGGTCGCTTTCATGCAGCAATGTGTGATCTTTCAGATGTTGAATTTCACCAAGCGCCGGCCCGTCCCTCAGCAGTGCCGGGCTGCAAACGGCAATGATCCGGCTGGGGACCAGCAACTCACACTCCAGGCCGGGCCAGTCACCATGGCCCCAGGCAACCGCCATGTCGATGTCCATGCGATTGAAATCGATCTCTTCGTTGCTGAGCTGCAGATGCATTGCCACGTTCGGAAACCGGGCTGAGAAACGGCCGATACGCCGGGTCAGCCAGCGCGCCGCAAAGTAGGATGTAAGACCGACACGCAACGGCAGCTTTCCGCCACCGGCGCGGATCTCACTCACTGTTTCCTCCACCTTGTCAAAGGTCTCCCGCAGCACCGATTGCAGACGCTCGCCCGCATCGGTCAACCGCAGCTGCCGGGTCAGCCGCAGGAACAGCCGGATGCCAAGATCCTGCTCCAGCGCCTTGACCTGATGGGAAACTGCGGACTGGGTCACAAACAACTCTTCAGCGGCAAGCGTAAAGCTCAGGTGACGGGCGGCTGCCTCGAAGGCGCGCAATGAAACTGGGGAGGGAAGATTACGGCTCATGGATTACCTTATACATGAATGAAAATAATCCATCACCTGAGATTTTATCGCTTGTAGCAGGAGATTGCGTAGTGAGAAGCTGAAGTTTCGGCGATTTCCGGCATGGGCCGACATGAACCTGTTTCGACCATAAACCGCACTAAAGACCATCGAAATGGTCCATGCGAGGAGCCTTTGATGTCAATCCGTTTGCGCAAAATGCGTAGGCTTTTGCTGCTCTACGGCCTTCCGTTGTTAGCGGTAGCCGCAGGCCTGTACGCCTATGGCCTGGGAGGCCGTTACGTTTCGACTGACAATGCTTATGTGCGGGCCGACATTGTTGCCATCAGCTCCGAAATAGATGGCCGGGTCACATCGGTGTTTGTTGACGACAACGAGTTTGTCGAAGCAGATCAGCTGCTGTTTGAAATCGATGCAGAACCATACAGGCTCGCCCTTGCTGCCGCAGAAGCTGAATTGTCAATCGTCGTCCAACAGGTTGCCTCACACCGCGCCCGCTACCAGCAACATGAAGCCGACATTCGCATTGCCAACGAGCGCGTTCGTTATCTGGCGCAGGAGTTTGAGCGTCGCCGGACACTGGCGGAAGAAGGGCATGGTACGCAGGCCCTGATGGATGAGGCGGAACATGATCTGGAAACCGCACGTCAGACCGTAAGCTCGCTCGAGCAAAGCCTGCTTATGGTCATTGCGGATCTGGGCGGAAGCCACGATCTGCCGGTCGAACAGCACCCCAATTATGTGCGTGCGCTGGTGACACGGGACCAGGCTGCGCTCGACGTTGCGCGCGCCCAGGTGAAGGCACCGGCTGCCGGCCACCTCGGCAACATTACTCTCGAAGTTGGAGAACAGGTGGAAGCCGGCGACACGGTTTTTCCCCTGATCACATCCGCTGAACCCTGGATTGAGGCAAACCTGAAGGAAGTGCACCTCACCAATGTTGCCATCGGACAACACGCAACTGTTGAGATAGACGGCTACCCGGGGCAGATCTGGCGCGCCACA
>JAJFHB010000079.1 GCA_021775795.1 Hyphomicrobiales bacterium
CGCGTCCTTCGGCGAGTCCTCGCTCCATGCCCTGCTCGAATCCCGCCCCATCGGACTCGGCGATCAGGCGGTCGGCCTCCGCGCGGGCCCGAATGAGGATTGCCTCGGCCTCGGCGTTCACCTTCGCCACCAGGACCTGACCCTGGCGCTTGGAAAGAACATCGGCGGCGGGCCGGTCATATCTGATCTGGCACGGATGCCCCACCTTCTGATTGCAGGTACCACCGGGTCTGGTAAATCGGTCGGCATCAACACCATGATTTTGTCTTTGCTGTTCCGCCTGCCACCGGACAAATGCAAGCTCATCATGATTGACCCGAAGATGCTTGAGCTCTCGGTTTATGACGGTATTCCCCATCTGCTGGCGCCGGTCGTAACAGACCCCAAGAAAGCTGTTGTTGCGCTCAAATGGGCGGTGCGGGAAATGGAAGATCGCTACCGCAAAATGTCAAAACTCGGCGTTCGCAATCTTCACGGTTACAATCAAAAGGTTATCGAGGCCGCAGAACGTGGCGAAGTTCTCACCCGCAACGTGCAGACAGGCTACGACCCCGCCAGCGGTGAGCCGATTTATGAAGACGAAGAGATGGACATCGAAGAGATGCCCTTCATCGTCATCATCATCGACGAAATGGCGGATCTTATGAGGGTTGCCGGCAAAGACATTGAAGGTGCCATTCAACGGCTCGCTCAGATGGCGCGCGCCGCTGGCATCCATATGATCACAGCAACGCAGCGCCCAAGTGTCGATGTCATTACTGGTACGATCAAGGCAAACTTTCCAACCCGCATCAGTTTCCAGGTGACGTCCAAGATTGACAGCCGCACCATTCTCGGTGAGCAGGGTGCCGAACAATTGCTTGGTCAGGGCGACATGCTCTACATGGCCGGCGGCGGCCGCATTTCCCGCGTCCATGGTCCGTTTGTTTCTGATGACGAAGTGGAAAAAGTCGTTAAGCACCTCAAGAAGCAGGGCGCCCCGCACTATCTTGACGCTGTTACCGAAGACAGTGGTGAGGACGACGTCGCCATGCCGGGCATGGACGGTCCGGGATCAAGTGGTGATGAACTCTTCGATAAAGCGGTCGCCGTGGTTATCCGCGACAAGAAGGCCTCCACCAGTTATATCCAAAGACGACTCTCTATCGGCTACAATCGAGCTGCAACTCTTATCGAGCGCATGGAGCAAGAGGGTATAATCAGCCCGGCGAATCACGCCGGCAAGCGGGAAATACTGGCCCGTTGCGAGGACGACGAATTTTAAGCGATCCCTGGATGAAATTACAGATTATCCAAGGAAAGTCACATTCAAGGATTAGGTTGCACCGATGAACACACAGGCATCCAAGGCGGAATTCATGCAGCGGGTAAGACATTTCGCAGCGGCTGTAATTGTTGCAGTTAGCGCCACCACTTTGATGTGGCACGGCTCTCAGGCCCGGGCAGAGGAAGAAGCATCTCTCTCTGCGGATGAGCAGGCCGCAATTGAACAGGTATCAGCCTATTTCAACGGCTTTCAGTACATGCAGGGTGAGTTCGTTCAGCAGGGCCCAAGCGGGCATATATCGCAAGGCATCTTCTATCTGAGCAAACCGGGCAAGCTGCGTTTCGAGTATGCCGCACCTAACCCGTTTCTGGTTGTTTCCGACGGTTCTTACGTCATTGTGCATGATCGCCGCCAGGAACGCGCGGACCACTATCCGCTGTCGGTAACGCCACTTCGGCTGGTGCTGTCCGAGACCATCGATCTGCTCAATGAGGCCACCATTATTCACGTCTATCAGGACCCTTCAGTTTTGTCGCTCACTCTGGAGGACAAGGATCAATGGGTCCCGGGCCAGCTTACTCTTGTCTTTGACAATGAAAAGTTTGAGCTTTCCCAATGGGTTATTGTTGATGGTCAGGGGAACCGGACGACCGTTTACGTCACCCAGCTTGAGATGGGTCTGGTACCTGATCCGGAGTTGTTCCTGGTTGAATTGCCCCGCGGCGTGCAGGACGACAACAAGTAAAGGCGAGCCATTAAGCGGCTCACGTAAACTTTGCTTATTGCCTCAATCACGAAAAAGTTTCGTTGGATTATTGAAATCCGACCTCACCATTCCTACCTATGATGCAAGCACGGTTGCAGTAAAAGCAGCCCATATTGCCCCCCGCTCGACTGGGTTGCGGTAACCGTGAGCGTCGGAGTCCCCTCCCGACGCTATGAAGCGCAGATTATGCGCAAGGCGCCCGGTTCCCCAGCCGGGCGCCTCTTTCTTTGTGGATTGCCAACTCCGCAATTGCATCACATCAAATGCCGTGCAACCAATCCTCTCAGGCTCAAACATCCCTACGACCGGAAAGCACCATGAAACTCTCCATCGCCACCTGGTATATCAATTCTGTTCGCATGCGTTTGCCGATCGTCGCAAAACTGCTCGAAGAAGTTTCGCCGGATATTCTATGCCTCCAGGAAATCAAGTGTCCGAATGCAGAGTTTCCGGAAAAGGAACTTCGCCGACTTGGTTACGAACATGTCGCAGTACACGGTCAAAGTTCGTATCACGGCGTGGCAACCATTTCGCGCCTGCCCTTCACCGCCGTCGATAAACGCCAGTTTTGTGGGAAGGATGATGCCCGTCATGTGGGTGTAACCATCGATGCAGGCGGTCAGCCCCTCACACTTCACAACTTCTATGTGCCTGCGGGCGGCGACGAGCCGGATCCTGAGATAAACGAGAAGTTTGCACACAAGCTTCAGTTTCTGCAGGAAATGACGGAATGGTTCTCAGCAAAGGATGGCCACCACGAAAATATGGTGATGGTTGGTGACCTGAATATTGCGCCAGCCGAAAATGATGTCTGGTCTCACAAGAAGCTACTCAAAGTGGTCAGCCACACACCTGTTGAAGTCGAGCACCTCGACGCTGTGCAGAAGTCACGGGGCTGGGTCGACACGGTACGCCAACATGTTCCTCACAGTGAGCAGCTGTTTACCTGGTGGAGCTATCGGGCGCGGGACTGGCGTACTTCTGATAAA
>JAJFHB010000080.1 GCA_021775795.1 Hyphomicrobiales bacterium
GTGTATGCGCGCAAATCCGCTGGTGGGTTGGGATAAATGTAGCTGTAGGAGCGAAGCCTCTCATGCACCTTGCCACCGAGCAGTTCATAGACCGGCTTGCCGACCGCCTTGCCCATGATATCCCAGCAAGCGGTCTCAACACCTGAGAGTACACCCATGATGGAAAGGTCGGAGCGCTGTGTGTAGCCGCGGGAGTAGACCCGCCGCCAAAGTGTCTCGACACGGAAGGGATCCATACCCACCAGGTAGCGCTCGCAAACATCCTCCACCATCAGTTTTGCAACGTTTGGATGGAAGGGAATTGAATAAACTTCACCAACGCCCTTGATGCCATTGTCCGTAGTGAGAGTGACAAATATCCAGTAAAGGCCACCATTGTGGGGCGGTGGGTTGCCAACGACATAAACCTTGTAATCGGTAATTTTCATGGCGGGTTATCTCCGGGTCGGCCAGCGCATCAGATCGGTGTTTGTTGAAACCTCACTTGACAGATACTGCCTCGCCACACAAGGGCGCTAATCGCAAATCTCGTCATATTCCGGGGCCCTGGCCGGCCGGATGCGCCGCATGCCAGACAGCGCGTTCCCGGCAATTGCGATCAGCAGGATCACCCCTCCGATCAACGTCAGTGGCCCGACAGTTTCGCCCAAAAGCAACCAGACCCAAATGGGGCCAAGCACCACTTCCGTCATCGACAGCAAAGCCAGTTCAGCCGCCGGCACCGAGCGTGAGCCGAATGTAAAGATCAGCATACCGGCACCCAACAGCCCGATGCCCATTAGTGTGGACATAATGCCGTCGTTCAGGGAGACCGCAATTCCCTCTCCCGTCGCCCAGCAAATTGCACCGGAAAGCAGAGTTGTATAAAGCGCGCCCAGGAACAAGGCTGGAAACATGTCGATGTTGTTGCGCCACCGCAGCGCAATGGTGAACAAGGCAAAGCCCAGTGCGGACAGGATAGCCGCAACATTTCCCATGATCTGACCCATGGACAGCGCTTCAACCACCATCACAGCAATTCCGACCATGGCCAGGGTCATGGCGATCCAGGTCGACGGGCGCACGTGTTCCTTGAGGATCAGCCGGCCAAGGACGGCGGACAGGAAAGGTGCGATCGCGAACAGAAACATGGCGTTGGCAATCGTCGTGCCCTTCAATGCTGCAATGCTGCCTGAAAATGCCAGCATCAACGCATAGCCGCCAAAAATGATCGGTACGCCGCCTGCACATAAGGTCTGCCAAACCTGCCCCCGACTTCTGTAGGCGATCACACCAAACAGAAATGTGGTCAGGGCGAGTGAGCGGTAGAACAAAATTTGCCAGACCGTTGCCTCGTCAGTGAGCCGCACCATAAGGCCCATGAGCGACCAGAACATGCCGGCGCACAAAACCAGCACCACCCCGGTGGCATAGCTCGGCACAACCCGTTGTTGGACGGAGAGAACTGACATGGGAACCCATCACAAGGAGCAAGCACACGGGCCGCAGATTTCTATCACCCGTACTGTAGGACTGCTTGTCTCCCGGGTGCAACGACTCTGGACAAACTAAGTGCGGCGCTCGCCCTGTAGAAATTCATTGAATATGATTGCCGGCACATCGACTAGACGCCTCAGACAAATCCGTCCCTGATCTCAACATTGAAAGAAAAGGAAGTTCCAGTCTTAGATGCTGACACACTTTGGCTGAGCATGTCCGCAGCTTACAATGCACTTCTGGACGGCATGAAGAGTGACTTGGCGAGCAACACGGCGCACTGACGCTTGAACCGCAACGCGACGCTATTTGGAAGTTTGCCACAAAACTGCACTGTTTCACCACGCATGCATTACATTTGACAGGCTGATATATGATGTCATGAAAGCACTTCTTCAGCGCTGCTGTCTGCCCCATTTCGAGGTTCAAAAGTCTCATGAGAACTGACACGCCCCAAGCCATCAATCTGAAAGACTATCAACCACCACAGTTTCTCATCGAAACCGTGCAGCTTGATGTTCGCCTGTCGCCGCAACAGACCAAGGTCAGGTCAAAGCTCCGCATCAGATCGAACCCCAACATCGAGGGTGCCGCATCAGATCTGGTGCTGGATGGCGAACATATAGAGCTTCGTGCGGTCTATCTTGACGGTATGCCGGTGGCGCTGGGTGAATATGAGGTGGATGAGACGAGCCTCACCGTCAAGAAAGTACCTTCGCATCCATTCGAGTTGACCATCGAGACCGTGTGCAATCCGGACGCCAATTCTGCACTGTCCGGGCTCTACCGCAGTAGTGGTACTTACTGCACCCAGTGTGAGGCTGAGGGCTTTCGACGGATCACCTATTATCTCGACCGGCCAGATGTGCTGGCGAGATTTACGGTTCGTATCGAAGCGAGAAAATCGGATGCACCGATACTTCTGGCAAACGGCAATCCCATCGCTTCGGGAGATGTTGATGGCGGTGAGAAACACTACGCCGTTTGGGAAGACCCCTTTCCAAAGCCGTCCTATCTGTTTGCCATGGTTGCCGGAGACCTCGCTTGCGTGGAAGACAGCTTCACCACCATGAGTGGACGGAATGTGGCCCTGCGGATTTTCGTTGAACAAGGAAACGAAGACAGGTGCGGCTATGCCATGGAAGCGCTCAAGCGCTCCATGCGGTGGGACGAAGAAGTGTTCGGGCGCGAGTATGATCTCGACATCTTCATGATTGTCGCCGTCTCCGACTTCAACATGGGAGCGATGGAGAACAAGGGCCTGAACGTCTTCAATGACAAGTTCGTTCTGGCCCGACCGGATACGGCAACCGACTTGGACTATGAAAACATCGAGTCCATCATTGCACATGAGTATTTCCATAACTGGACCGGCAACCGCATCACCTGCCGCGACTGGTTTCAGCTCTGCCTCAAGGAAGGTCTGACGGTTTACCGGGATCAGGAGTTTTCCGCCGATGTCCGCTCGAGAGCAGTGCAGCGGATTGGCGATGTGCGTCGGTTACGTTCACAGCAGTTCCCCGAGGACGCGGGCCCTCTCGCCCATCCGGTGAGACCCAATTCATATATAGAAATCAACAACTTCTACACAGCAACCGTCTATGAAAAAGGGGCGGAACTGGTGCGCATGATGCGCACACTCATTGGTGACACATCGTTTCGTGCCGCCATGGATCTGTATTTTGAACGCCATGACGGGGAAGCTGCGACCGTTGAAGACTTCGTTGCCTGCATGGCGGATGCCTCCGGCCGTGACATGACTCAGTTCATGCGCTGGTACAATCAGGCCGGTACGCCTGAACTTGCAGTGACAGGAAAATATCTGCGCTCCGAGCAATGTTATGAAGTGACCGTTACTCAAATAACGCCGCCAACACCCGGGCAGCCAACGAAACAGGAAAATCACATTCCTCTGTCTCTGGCCCTGATCACCGCGAACGGTGGTGAACTGCCTCTTGCACTTGAGGGAACGGGCGCATTGCAACACTCCGTTATTGAGATCACTCGGGCGCAGGAAACTTTTCGTTTTACCGGTGTTGCGGAACGGCCCGTTGCTTCCTTGAACCGTGGATTTTCTGCCCCGATAAAACTCACGAGCAATGTTTCAGACGATGACCTTCTGTTCCTTGTTGAGAATGATAGTGATGCTTTCAATCGCTGGGAATCTGCTCAATGTTACATGGGCAAGCGACTGATTTCGAATGTCGCCCGCATCACCGCAGGTCAGGCACCAGAAGATGACGCGCAACTCGCATCCGCGCTGCGCGCCTGCATTCACGACCAATCCCTTGAGCCGGCCTTTATTGGCCTCATGCTTTCCCTGCCCGGTGAAAACGATCTGGCTTCTCAGATCGGGGAAAATGTAG
>JAJFHB010000009.1 GCA_021775795.1 Hyphomicrobiales bacterium
GTGGGCACGTTCGTGTGCCCAGCGGCCACCGTCGGCATTCCATTGTTCGTAGGTGCCATTGTCGGCAGTGGAGGAACGGAAAAAGGCTGTCTCAAAATTGCGCTGGGTGTGATCGCAGCCGAGATAGTGATTGCCGGGTCCAACTTCTGCAATGGCGTCCAGGGCCTGTGCTTCAGTGGACAGATCAACCCCTTGCGCAAAAGCGCACAGAGCCGCACAGCGGTCCGCATCCATGATCAGCTTTTCATACCCGGTTGTGAGCAGGCCTTCGAGACAGCCGGTGGCGTGAATGATGAAGTTGACGCCGGCCAGAAACGCTGCCTGAAGCTGCATGGCGCTTTCATAGGCGGCTTGGGCGTCCGGCACTTTTGAGGCCGTGAGCGCACCGACGGAGTGGAAGGGCACGCCAAGGCGGCGGGCAAGGGCTGCAGCGCAAAACTGGATCTGCATGCCCTCCGGTGTGCCGAATGTGGGGGCGCCGGTCTGCAGGGATATGGGGCTTGCGAAGGTGCCGAATACACCGGGCGCACCGGGACGAATGAGTTGAACGAGGCAGAGGCCGGCCATGGCTTCCGCCAGGAGTTGTGCAAGCGTGCCTGCAACAGTGACCGGGCTCATGGCCCCGGCAAGAATGAAAGGCGACACAACAACCGCCTGATTGTGGCGCGCATAGGTTTTGAGGGCGCCAACCATTGTGGCATCGAGAACGAGCGGAGCGTTTGAATTGCTCACGGAATAAATGCAGCAATTCTGGTCAACGAATTCATCGCCAAAGACGATCTTTGCCATGGCCACTGTGTCTTCAGCACGCTGTGGTGCTGTCACGGCGCCCATGAATGGTTTGTCGTTCAACTGCAGGTGGGCTGCAATCATGCGCAGATGGCGCTCCTTCACCGGAACATCCTGAGGCTCGCAAACGACGCCGCCCGAATGATGCACGGCGGGTAACATATGATGCAGCTTTGTGAAGTTTTCGAAATCCTCCATCATCGCGTAACGCCGCCCGCGCTCCATATCGTGCACGAAGGGTGGCCCGAAACTTGGGCAGAAGAGGGCATTGTTGCCGCCGATCCGGACCGAGCGCTCCGAATTGCGGGCATGTTGGGTGAATTCGCGCGGGCTTGTGGCCTGGATGATCTTGCGGGCCATGCCCGCTTCAAAGCGCACCCGCTCGCCACGTACATCGGCGCCGGCTTCGCGAAATATCTGTAGGACTTCGGGATCATCGCGAAACTCCATGCCGATTTCCTGAAGGATATGGTCGGCATTTGCTTCGATGAGGCTCAGGCCCTCTTCATTGAGAAGAGTGTAGACGCCCACCTGGCGCTGGATGTAGGGCAGTTGCGGCGGGCTGACATTTTCACGGGCGGCACGACGGGCGGTGCGGCCGCCGCGTCGTTTCGCGTGCTCCCGCGACTTTGGATCTTCGGTTCCGCTTTCACTCATGCCAAACCCACCTGTTTCCACGCTGCGAACATAGGCCCGGATCGGGCACCAGCCCACAGGCGCATGACACTATCGGTTTCTCTAATGAAGCACATTAGGTGACGACAGTTTCGAGTGGCAGGACGCCGAGGCGGTCTTGTATGGCAGCAAGGAGACAGCCTGAAATTTCGACAGCAGCGGCCTCTGGCAGGAGACCGAGTTCGCCTTCCCGTGCGACCAAGGTCAACGTTCGTGAGAAACGGGTGACAGGAAGTGCGGTGACATCGACGCGCAAGCCCTCTGCCAGACCATCAAGCAGCAGAGTGGGGGTGAGAATGGCGAAGCCCTGACCGGCGCTCACAGCAGCGATGATAATGCTTGAGCGATCGGCTTCAATGCCGAAGCGGAGGTCGAGCCGCAGCCGCCTCAAATGCTGATTGGTCAGGCGGCCAACGGGTGTTGTGGCGTTAAAGCGGACAAGTGGCAGGTCCTGGGAAAGTGTTTGGAGGTCACTGATCTGGCCGTCGTGGTCAGGTGGGGTGACCAGCAGAAAGTCTTCCCGAAGAATGCCGTGGCGTTCAAGACCGTCGACATCGTAGAGCGCATCTGACGTTACCACCATATCGGCGCGGCGATTACGCAAGAGATCCTGATGGTCGTTTGCCATGCTGGCGAAGATTGAAATTTCAGAAGCCCCGAACCGGTCACGGCCCAGCGCCACGAGCGTTGATGTCAGCGTCGTTGCGATGGAGGGCAGCGTAGCGATGCGCAAGAGCGGCACGTCCATGTTTTCCGCATGCCGCAGTTCTGAACTCAGGTCTTCAACTTCATTGAGAATGCGGATGGCGCGGCGATGCAGTGAAATGCCAGCGCGGGTAAGCTCGATCGGGCGGGCAGAGCGGTCAAGCAACTGCACCCCAAATGATTTTTCCAGATTGCCGAGGTGCTGAGATGCGGCGGACTGCGTAATTCCCAGCAGTTTTGCGGCCTTTGTTACTTGCCGTGTTTCGACAACCGCTGCAAAAACCTCCAAAGAGCGCAGGAGGTTAAAGTCGAACTGGGAACGGGAGACCATATGGGGTGGCTTTCAGTTGCAGCATTCAGGTCATATTAGAATTTCTAATAGTGTGAGGGCAACGTTGATACGCACCTCTTCCATGCTGTTAAGTCGCGCCTCAAGAAAGCGCTGTGCACGGACGGTTCGCTGCGCGCCTGGCGTGAAATGCTCTAGGCAAGTGCCTGAGACTTGAGCCTGTCATAGAAGGGGGCGTGGTGTTCGAGAAGCTGAAGCAAGTGCGGTGCCTTCTGCGCCGCAGCATCGAAAGCCTGACGCCGTTGCTCGTCCGTCTGCTCTGCCGGCTTGCAGATTCCCGTCGTGCTTTTTGCCTGG
>JAJFHB010000081.1 GCA_021775795.1 Hyphomicrobiales bacterium
GCTGAGGTCTTCTTCCGGGCACTCATGTGCTCGAACCTGAATGGTCAACCTGCGGACGTCATATTCGCTGGAATTGTTTTTGACGGAAGCATGGACGTAATGCAGGCCCCGGCGTTTTTCAACCAAAGCGTCGCGCAACTCAACCTCTTCCAGCCCGATGAGGGTCAGAGCCCGATTTTCGCGGGCTTGGTCTGACATAATGAACCACGTGGCCGCGCCGATCAAAAGAACCGCCGTTGCTATAAGGAAAAGCCTTGCTTCACGTGAACTCACCAGAATGATGCCGAGCACGAGGCCCGCGATAACTGCAATAATCCAGGGCATTCAGCCTCCAATGTAAGTTCGTATCTATAGTCTGTTTGCAGCCGTTTATGAAGCGCTGCAGCGCACTGGTGCGCTGTTATGCCTTGTTCTGAAAAACTCTAGCGACGCCGCGTCTCGATGTACGACAATCACATACGTGTTTGATAGGAGGGTTGACCACAAGGTACCGGGCTTCGGCCGTAGCGGGGCCGGGCTATGGTATCGCCTGCAGGTCGAGGCTTTCAGCGGGCCCGAAGTACGATCGGTGCTCTGTCGGCGACGTCGCAACAAAATTGTACCCCTCGAACCACAAGATGTTGCCATCAATTGCGCCGGGCGATCCAGTCCATCGGCCGTCTGCAAGGCGCACGAGATAATCGGACGAACCAACGGCCATGAGCGTTGCCAATCGAGAAAGCTGTTCCGCACGCCAAAGTGAGAGGCCGCTGGCGCTGCTCGTCGCCAGAACGGTACCGTCCGGGCTAAGGGCAAAATCCGTCATGACACTTTCACCGGTATCTATCGAGCCTGCTTCTTCGCCGGACCCGATGTCCCATTTTTTCATCACATCGCTGTCACCTGAATAAACAAACCGGCCATCAGGTGTGAACTCAATGCCGAGCTGGGAAGTTCCTGCTTTCTCAATTGTCTGTATTATTGTTGAAGTCGATATCTGCCAGACCACAAGCCGATTATCATTCCCCCCGGAAACCATAAATTCGCCATCTCCAGAGATGGCCAGTGCAACAATCCAATCAGTGTGGCCACCGCTGAACTGACCAAGTCTGCGGCCCGTCTGCACATCCCACTGATAAATGAACTGATCGTCTGATGCTGAAAAAAGTGTCTGGCTGTCAGGCGCAAATGCGAGATCCCGAACCCAGTCAACATGACCTTCGAGGGTTCGGGTGAGGGCACCGTTTTCTGCGCTCCAAATGCGGATTTTTCCATCGGAACTGCCACTCGCCACCAGTTGCCCGGTTTTGTTGGTTGCAAGTGCGAGCATTGAACCGGCGTGGCCGTCAAATGTTTGCACAATGGTACCTGCCTCAACATCAATCATGTTGATCCCGAGATCGGTGCCACTAAGGACATGCCGGTCATCCGACATTGCCACGATAGCCGAAACCTGAAATCCAGCGCCGTCAATTTTGTGCAGCAGGCGGCCGCTCACATAGTCCCATATGCCCAGTGAGCCATCTGCAAACCCGTGGAAAATGAGTTTCCCATTGGACGAAAACGCGGTTGCGGTCACGGCGGAGTTCAGTCCCACGAACACATGCTCTTCGGGCGTGACGTCCGCTTCGGTGCCGATTTTCCACAAGCGCACACTGTCATCTGAGCCTGCGGATATCACCTGAGTGCCGTCTGAATTGAAGGCTGCATCGAAAACCCAGTCGGTATGCCCCTTGAACACATCGGCGAATTCACCTGTTTCCAGATCAAAGAGGATGACGAGGCGATCATCGTCCGCTGAAAGGGCGTAGCGGCCATCAGCAGAAAATGCGACAGACTGCACCCTGTCCGTATAATGATCGAAGCGCTTTAGAATGCTTTCGCTTTCGATATCCCAGTGCAGCATCAGCTGATCCCTGCCGCCCGACAGGAATGTCCGTCCGTCGGGCGAAAACACAACAGCCATGACCCAGTTATCGTGGCCCTGGAACTGCTGGAGCAGGTCACCGTTTTCCATATTCCAGAGAAGGACAAGAGTGTCGTCTGAGCCCGTAAGCAATCGTTTGCCGTCCGGAGAAAACGCAATGCCGCGGATCCAGTCAGTATGATAAGCAAGTCGCCATACGACTTCGCCGGTGACAAAATTCCAGACAGTCGCCGTATTGCTGGAGCCACCAGCCGCGATGTAGCGTCCATCATTCGAGACCGCCACGGCGTTAATTGAGCCGCCGATTTCCTCCGGCATCGTATAAATGTGACGAAGCCGCTGCGTTTCAAATTCCCACACGCGCACTTCAGATGCGCCGCCGCCGGCGATGAAGTATTTTCCATCGGGAGTGAAGATGATGTCGCTGACATTGGCGAGGCCACTGTTGAGCTGCGCGACCAGAAGTCGGTTTTCGATATCCCAGATGTTGATTTTTCCAGCAAAGTCACCGGAAACGACGTAGCGCCCGTCAGGTGAAAAAACGGCCGTCATAACATCGTCGGAGTGGCCAAACTGGAACACCAGACCATCCGTCAGATACTCAGCTTCACCAATCTTCGTTCCAGACGGGGGCGAGAGCAACACATTGATCTGCATTGCCACAGAAGCAAACTGAAAGGCACTGCGCTCGTTGTTGTCGATGAGCTGCTGCAGCAACTGGCT
>JAJFHB010000082.1 GCA_021775795.1 Hyphomicrobiales bacterium
ATTTTTTTCGATGACTTGTGCAGCAGCTCGCAATCCTCGGCCGCGTGACTGAGAACATATTTCTCCGACTGAGCCAGCGTTTTTCGGGTGTTCATGTTATTTGCACCAGGAGATTGTTTCAGTCCGCACGACGCATTCAACCGGGTATTCAGTAGAAGAACTCCACCTAATCATGCACCTGAGAACACGGCCAATCTTCGCGTTGAGATCAACAGCATAGAAATGCCTCAAATAAACGTCGTTATTGGTACAAATCAGACACCTGTGGCACTATATGTGTCATATGCAAATCCGCTACCCCCTCTCCTTGTGAACCAGAAGGTATGAGCGCATGAGTATGCCCTCCCTCAGTTTCCGCCAACGCTATTTCAGCCGCCCTGTCCTCGACATGGTGCGCCGCGTCTTGCCGCCCATGTCTGATACCGAGCGCGAGGCCATTGAGGCCGGCACGGTGTGGTGGGAGGCAGACTTGCTCTCCGGTGATCCGGACTGGCAGAAATTGCTCGCCACCGGGCCGCAAAAGCTGACCGAAGAAGAACAGGCGTTCATCGACGGGCCGACGATGGAAGTCTGCGCCATGTTGAACGATTGGCAGATCACCTTCGAAGAGCGCGACATTCCTGAAAACGTCTGGGCAGCGCTCAAGAAGCACGGTTTCATGGGGCTCATCATCCCCAAGAAGTTCGGTGGCAAGGGCTTCTCACCTTCAGCCGTGGCGGAAATCGTCACGCGCCTTTCCGCCTGCAGCCCATCTGCTGCGGTTGCGGTCATTGTCCCCAATTCATTGGGGCCCGGTGAGTTGCTGGTGTTGTTTGGAACCGATGAACAAAAGAACCATTATCTGCCGCGGCTGGCGGATGGCCGGGACATTCCAGCCTTTGGCCTGACCAGCGAGGATGCAGGCTCCGATGCAGCCTCCATGGGCGATCGCGGCATAATCTGCTGGGGCAAACACAATGGCAAGAAAACTCTTGGCATGCGGGTTACATGGTCGAAACGCTATATCTCCCTTGGCCCCATCTGTTCTGTTCTCGGCCTTGCCTTCAAGTTGCACGATCCAGACCACATTCTCGGCGATGAAGAAGATCTGGGCATCACCCTGGCGCTGGTACCAACCGACACCAAGGGCGTGCAGATCGGCCGCCGTCACCTGCCCGGCCTCCAGGCGTTTCCCAACGGTCCCAATTCAGGCACCGACGTGTTTATGCCCATGGAGTGGATTATCGGTGGCCAGGAGCGTATCGGCCAGGGCTGGCGCATGCTTGTCACGGCCTTGTCTGCAGGACGTGGCGTCATGCTGCCTTCCATGTCCAATTCGGGCCTGAAGGTTGCGTCCAGCACCACTGGTGCTTATGCCCGGGTACGAGAACAATTCAATCTGCCCATTGGCAAATTTGAAGGCATTCAGGAAGTCATCGCCCGCATTGGCGGTGAAACCTATACGATTGACGCTGCCCACCGGCTGACCTTGCGCGGGCTTGATCTCGGCGAAAAACCAGCGGTTATTTCCTCGATCATGAAATACCACGCAACGGAACGCATGCGCTCGGCCACCAACGACGCCATGGACGTGCACTCCGGCAAGGCAGTGATCGACGGTCCTCGCAACTATCTGGGTTCTGCTTACCGCGCCATCCCCATAGCCATTACGGTGGAAGGCGCCAACATCATGACCCGTAATCTGATGATCTACGGTCAGGGCTCGATCCGTTGTCATCCCTATCTGCTGGACGAAATGGCGGCAGCGGCAAATCCCGATAAGCTTGAGGGATTGCGCGCCTTCGACAAGGTGTTGGCGAAGCATGCGGTCTTCCAGATCAAGACCCTGGCCCGCGCTATAAAACGAGCCTGGACCTTGTCATTGTTTTCCACCTCTCCGGTCGATGGTGCAACCGCCAAATACTACAAACAGGCAAAGCACTTAAGCGCATCTCTTACGCTAGTCAGCGAAGCAGCGCTCGAGTTGCTCGGTGGCCGTCTGAAGCGCATGGAAATGTTGTCTGCCCGTCTTGGTGATGCCTTGAGTGAGCTCTATCTCCTGTCCGGCATTTTGAAAAAGTGGGAGGATGACGGACAGCCCGCGGAAGACCTGCCTCTGGTCGATTACGCCGCCCAAACAGCACTCGCGCGCGCCGAAGCAGCAATCAAGGGTGTTCTGGACAACTTCCCCGTACGCCCGGTTGCCTGGGCATTGCGTCTTGCTGTTCGCCCCTTCGGCAATCGCTATCAAACGCCCTCTGACGCTTTGGCAATCAAGGTCTCGGACCTTCTGACCGAACCGACCGCTGCCCGCGAACGGCTGATCGACGGCATCTATATCGGCGATGAGACAACCGAGACCGGGCGGCTTGAAAAGGCCTTCCGCATGACCGTCGCCCTGGCACCGGTAAAGCGCAAAATGCGTGATGCCGGCTTCCGTGACATTGAAGAGGCTCTGGCGGCAGGCAGCATCAGCGAAGACGAGGCTGAACGCCTGCATGAGGTGAAGGCACTTGTACGCGAGGTCATCAAAGTGGACGACTTTGCACCTGAGGAAATCACCGGCAAGGCGATGAAGCCCAAACCGGCGAAAACACGCAAAGCGGCGGCGCCAGCCAGGCCGCCCCGCACAACTGAACCTGCGGCGGAGTAAACAGTCATCGCAACGTCCCCGAAAAGCGCGAACCCCGCCGCAAAACGCAAAAGCCCCGGCGCCCGGAAGCCGGTCTATGTGGTGGATGGTGCACGCACGCCTTTCATCAAGGCAAAGAACGCTCCTGGCCCTTTTACACCCGTTGATCTCGCCGTTCAGGCCGGGCGGCCCTTGTTGTTGCGACAGCCCTTTGAACCATCGGAATTCGATGATGTTATTTTGGGCTGCGTCAACGTTCATGCAGATGAAGTAAACCCGGGCCGTGTAGCCGCTCTGCGGCTTGGGTGCGGTCCCGAAGTGCCCGGTTGGACGGTGCAGAGAAACTGCGCGTCCGGCATGCAGTCCATCGACATAGGCTATCGCTATATTGCCGATGGCGGCGCAGACCTGATCCTGGCAGGAGGCACGGAAGCCCTGAGCCACGCTCCCTTGTTTTTCAGCGAGGCCGCAACGGCATGGTTTGGCGGCTTCTTCAGCGCAAGATCGCCACTCGACCAGGTCAAGCAGCTCCTGCGTTTCAGGCCCGCTTTCATGACACCCAGCATCGCCCTGCTGCGCGGCCTGACCGACCCGGTCGTAAAACTGAACATGGGGCAGACCGCAGAGATACTGGCACACCAATTCGGCATATCGCGCACCGATGCGGACACCTACGCCGTCGAGAGCCATAAACGGCTGGCGAGCGCCCACGCGGAAGGCCGGCTGGAAGAACTTGAGCCGATGATCGGCTCTGATGGCAAGATCTATGACTTCGACGATGGCGTGCGGCCGGAAAACTCTGTAGCGCAACTGGCCAAGTTGAAGCCCGCCTTTGAAAAACCCTACGGCAAGGTGACACCTGGAAACAGCTCGCAGATCACGGATGGTGGCTGCTGGACAATCCTGGCAAGTGAAGCGGCCGTCAAAAAGTACGGCCTCAAGCCCATGGCGAAGATTGTCGACAGTGAATGGGCCTCATGTGACCCCTCTGTCATGGGTCTGGGACCGGTAATCTCATCAACCCCCATCCTGAAACGCCATGGCCTGCGCCGCGAAGACATCGGTGCCTGGGAAATCAATGAAGCTTTCGCAGCTCAGCTCCTGGCCTGCCTGCAGGCCTGGGAAAGCGAAGATTTTTGCCGCGATGTTCTCGGGCTGGACGGAGCTTTCGGCGCGCTAGATCGTGAC
>JAJFHB010000083.1 GCA_021775795.1 Hyphomicrobiales bacterium
GCCGACCGGCACACACAGAATTATAAGATCTGCCTCCTGCACGGCCTCCAGCGGCGATGCATGTACGCTGTCCACAAGCCCAACCCCCAGCGCCGTGTCTCTCGTCGCCTGTGTACGGGCATGGCCACTGATATGTGTGGCAAGCCCTTCGCGCCGTATCACATGCGAGAGTGACGAGCCGATCAATCCAAGCCCGATGAGGGCGACACGATTGAACATGGGAGCTGTCATATGCGGGCGCCAAGAAACTCGCTAAGCGCTGCAACAACGCCCCGGTTCGCTTCTTCCGTGCCAATCGACATGCGCAGGGCATTTGGCAGATGATAATTTTCCAGGCGTCGCAATATGTAACCGCGCTCGGAAAGGTAAGTGTCAGCTTCACCAGCACGCTTGCCCTCTTCATCAGGCAAGTGGATCAGCAGAAAATTGCCGACACTGGGCGTTACCTCAAGTCCAAGCGCTCCCAGTTGGCTTTCAAGCCAGGTCATCCACTGCTCATTATGGTCGATAGCCTCGTCCACATGACTGCGATCCGCAGTGGCTGACACACCGGCTGCAAGAGCTGGTGCGGAGACGTTGAACGGTCCCCGGATGCGGTTGACCACATCGCAGATGTGGGCTGGCCCATACATCCAACCCAGCCGCAACGCTGCAAGCCCGAAGATCTTGGAGAAGGTGCGCATCATCACGACATTGTCGTTTTCAGACACCAGCTCAACACCGGCTTCATAGTCATTGCGGCGGACATATTCCGCATAGGCAGCGTCGAGCACCAAAACCACATTCGACGGCAATCCGGCATGCAGACGGCGTACTTCATCAATTGGCAAATAGGTGCCAGTGGGATTGTTCGGGTTGGCGAGAAAGAGGATACGGGTACGCTCTGTCACACAGGCAAGCAGGTTATCAACGCTGGCCGTCAATGATGTTTCATCCGCAACCACCGGCGTGCCACCGTTGGTGCGGATGGCGATTTCATACATGAGAAAGCCATGCTTGCTGTAAACCGCTTCGGTGCCCGGGCCAAGATAGGCCTGCGACACCAGCGAAATAAGTTCATCCGAACCCGCCCCGCAGACAATGCGATCTGCGTTCAGACCGTAGCGTGAAGCAATGGCGTCACGCAGCGCGGTTGCCGAGCCATCGGGGTAAAGGTGCAGACTGTCGCCCGCCTCCCGAAACGCTTTGACCGCTCCAGCGGGGGCGCCCAATGGCGTCTCATTGGAGGATAACTTGTGAAGCTTGACGTTTAGCGGTGCCTTGCTTTTGCCGGGCACATATATGGCGATGTCGAGGATTTCACCTCTGGGCACAGGCCGATTGCTCTTGTCACTCACACTTTTTCTCCAATTTCGATCGCCGAGGGAAAGCCCCCCAAATGCCTGACCACAGCATCACCGGCATAAGTCTGCAGTGCAGCAATTCCCTCATCGCTCTGCGGCACGTAGCCCGCCACCACATTTACACTCCAGCGCCCTGCCTGGGTCTCCACATAGCCAGCATGAGCAACGTCAAACTCAACGCCATCAAACACGAGACGGTCTTCCGGGGCCTGTCCGCCCGCTTCACTATCTACCGTGCAGAATATGGTGGCATCGTCGCCGGAGGGGTCAAACAGAGACTTACCGACGATCCAGGCCCCGGTCTGCTTTTCATCGGCCCACATGGGAAGGCTTGCAATGATCCGGACGTCGTCGTCACCTGCGTCAAGCAACGCCCGAAGCCCATCGGCGGGAAGCTGGGCGAACCCATCCTCGCCAGTCGGTGCCGGCAGAATGCCAAGATCGGAAACAGCCGTGGATACGGAAGCGACAACTTCTTCAACACTCACATGCTCGACCACGGGACCCTGACTGCCAAACCGCAGGCGCACAATATCCTGAAGCCGCGAGGCCTGGCCCCGTGTCGGCCGGTGCACGGTGAAGGCTGCCTGCACCTGCGTTGCGGAAATCATGATTTCGCACCAGATGCTGATCAGAGTTCTGGCATGCACTCTAGAGCCGTATTTTCCGACCAGACGACGGAGAATTTGCGCCTCACGGGCAGGCCTCAGTGCCGGCGCATCACCTTCACCGGTCAGACCCTTGACCCGTTTGACCTCCTGGACAAGCTCGAACCGGCTCGCAAGCAATGTTGCGATTTCCTCATCAATGGCATCGATCTTGTCGCGCACGTTACCGAGCGCAGATGGCGAGTTGTTGCCGGCGTTCATTTATCATCATTCCGAAGTTCAAATACGCATGGAATTCGCCGCTGGGCGTCTGCTGCACTTCAATTGAAGTGCCGGCTATTCTTAGGACCGGGCTCGCATAAAATCAAAGAAAACATTGACATGGCACCGGCGCACTGCCTACGTCATGACCTCCGAGCCAGGCGGCACAATGGCGCGAGAGCAGTAACAGTATCAAAATGAGCGCAGCAAAAAAACAACCCGGAAAGCCGACTTCCGACAAGGACAATTTACCTTGTTCCTACGCACGCTTTGGCCCCGATGAGCCGTTGAAACTGGACTGTGGTGTTGACCTGCTCAACCTGACAATTGCCTACAACACCCATGGCACGCTGAATGCGGATAAATCAAACGCGATCATGATCTGCCACGCCCTTACCGGCGATCAGTTTGTCGCAAGCGAACACCCCATAACCGGCCGCGCGGGTTGGTGGCAGTATGTTGTCGGCCCAGGGAAACCCATCGATACAGACCGCTTCTTCGTCATTTGCACCAATGTTCTGGGCAGTTGCATGGGCACATCGGGACCCGAAACCGTCAATCCGGAAACCGGCAAGCCTTACGGCCTGGAGTTCCCGGTGTTCACCATCGCAGACATGGTGCGGGCGCAGGTAATGCTGCTCGATCACCTCGAAATCCCTGACCTTCTATGCGTTGCAGGCGGCTCCATGGGAGGCATGCAGGCGTTGGAGTGGGCGGCAAAATATCCCGATCGCGTTTGCTCTGCCATTCCCATCGCTGCGGCAGCGAAGCATTCCGCGCAAAACATCGCCTTTCACGAACTCGGGCGTCAGGCCATATTCGCAGATCCTGACTGGCACGGCGGCGCCTATGCATTGAAGGGCACAGTTCCGAGCAAAGGGCTCGCCGTAGCCCGCATGGCCGCCCACATTACGTATCTGTCCGAGCCTGCGTTGCACAACAAGTTTGGCCGCAACCTTCAGGATCGCGACAAGCCCACATTCGGCTTCGAAGCGGACTTCCAGGTCGAGAGCTACCTACGATATCAGGGCTCAACGTTCGTCGATCGATTTGACGCCAATGCCTATCTCTACCTGACACGTGCGATGGACTACTTCGATCTGTCGACGGAGTATGGCGGCAATCTCGCAAACGCGTTCCGCGATACACCTACCCGCTTTTGTGTCATTTCCTTTACGAGCGATTGGTTGTTTCCAACCTCTGAAAATCGGGCCATCGTCGAGGCCCTGAACGCCGTTGCCGCAAATGTCAGTTTTGTCGAAATCGAGTCAGACAAGGGACACGACAGTTTTCTGCTTGATGTGCCGGAAATGTTCGCCGCCATGACCGGTTTCATCGACGCCGCTGCGGCCCCTCGCAATATCCCTCAACGCGCTGCATAGTCGAGTGCAGCAGATGAAAGGATACACGAGCTAATGGCGGAGGCTCCACCACAGGCCCACCTTCACCGCGTAGATTTTGTCGTCATCGCAGACATGATCGCCAAGGGCGCACGCGTGCTTGACGTCGGTTGCAATGATGGCGGCTTGCTCAAGCTTTTGAGCGAGGAGTGCAATGTCGACGGGCGTGGCATGGAACTGTCGCAACGCGGAGTGAATGAGTGTGTGGCGCGCGGTTTATCCGTCGTGCAGGGAGATGCGGACAGCGACCTGGAACAATATCCAGACCAGGCATTCGACTATGTTATTTTGAGCCAGACCATTCAGGCGACCCACCGTCCACGTTATGTGATCGAGCAGATGTTGAGGATCGGGCGGCAGGCCATCGTGTCATTCCCGAATTTTGGTCATTGGCGGATCAGGTTGTACATCGCGCTTCAGGGCCGCATGCCGAAAAATGCGGCATTGCCGCTGGAATGGTACGAAACCCCAAACATCCATTTTTGCACGATCAAGGATTTTGTTGCCCTTTGCGATGTCAGCGAAGTGCGGATCGAGGAGCAGATTGCTCTCAACGCACAAGGCCGCCGTGTTCATCTTGGCGGTGGCAGCCGCGTTGCTAATCTTTTTGCCGAGCAGGCCGTGTTTCGTCTGACGCGCTGACACTCTCCAGTAAGGCACGACTTGATTGTCCGTCATGGATCGGTGCGACGCCACCGGGCACCAATACAGGTTTGAGGCGGCCTTCAAACCTCCGCGCCTTTCGCAAGGGCACCGTAGCGTAAACCTGCTTACGGGCTTCAACGATAATTACCCCCGCAAAGCCCTGCCCCACCCACATTCCGATGCGTTCCCAGGCCGCAGCGGAGCGGCGAAGAAAGTTGAGATTAAAGGGCGGCATATAGAGCGCATAGGACCATCCACCCGGATCGAACATGGCCTCGCGCAACATCTTGCTGAGTTGCCCCCTGCTGAAGGGCCGGCCGTGGCCAAAG
>JAJFHB010000084.1 GCA_021775795.1 Hyphomicrobiales bacterium
GGCTCGGGTTCCGGCTCGGCAGGAGCCGCAAACATCTCTGGCTCTGGCGCACAAGGGCTTTCTTCAGCAATCTCCGGAGATGCCAACGCCTCTTCCGCTAGGTCGGCATTAATCGCTGGCGTCTCTGGAGGCGCTTCTTCATCACCCTTGAAACGTTTGAACAGGCGGCGGAAAAAGCCGGATTTCTTTTCCTCGCTCCCAGGCTTCTTTTCCTCGCTCATTGCACAAAGCGCCCATCAAGTTGCTGCGCACCGGCACCGATCACCTCAGCTTCGACGATGGTGCCTGGAACAAGCTCTCGATCCATTCGAATGGCCGCATAGTGATCAGTCCGGCCCGCGCTGCTCGTCTCCATCAAAACGTTCAGCCTCGTGCCGCACTGCTCTTTGAGATAAGAGCCGAGTTGCCGGGTTCCCAAAGTCCGCAGTCGCGCTGCCCGCGCCTTGATCGCAGACTTCGGCACTTGCGGCATCCGGGCGGCCGGCGTATCGGGTCGCGGTGAGTAGGGGAAAACATGCAGATATGTCAGGCCGCATTCCTCCACAAGCTTCAGCGAGTTCTCGAACATCTCTTCAGTTTCGGTCGGAAAGCCCGCAATAATGTCAGCGCCAAACACCACATCCCGCCGGCGCCCGCGCACATCTTCACAAAACGAAATCGTATGCTCACGCAAATGCCGTCGCTTCATGCGCTTCAGGATCATGTTGTCACCGGATTGAACGGACAGGTGCAGATGCGGCATGATCCTGTGGTCTGATTGAAACGCATCAAGAAGCTCAACATCCGTTTCAATTGAATCAATCGAGGAAATCCGCAGGCGCGGCAGATCCGGCACCATGGTCAGGATCTTTTGCACCAGCCCGCCAAGCCGCAGGGGCCCCGGCAAGTCTGTGCCGTAAGAGGTGATATCAACGCCGGTCAGCACAACCTCACAACTGCCGCCATCGACCAGTCGCTTAACCTGCTCAACCACAGCACCCGCCGGTACAGATCGCGCATTGCCCCGGCCGAAGGGGATGATGCAGAAAGTACATCTGTGATCACACCCCGTCTGGATCTGCACGAAAGATCGCGCTCGCCCCGAAAAGCCGTCAATCATGTGTGGTGCGGTTTCACGCACTTCCATGATGTTGCTGACCTTGACCTGCGCCTCTTCGGAAATACCGAAATCGTTGAACCCATAACTCTCAGGCTTGAGCTTTTCCTCATTGCCCAGCACCAGATCAACACCCTCCATGGCGGCAAACCGTTGCGGCTCAATCTGTGCCGCACAACCGGTCACAATCACTCTGGTCTGGGGACGCTCCCGCGTTATCTTGCGTATCGTTTGTTGCGCCTGGCGCACCGCTTCTCCGGTGACCGCGCAGGTATTGACGATGACCGTGTCTTCAACCCCGGCGTCATGCGCATGCGCCCGCATCACCTCTGCATCAAAGGCGTTAAGCCGGCAGCCCATGGAAATGATTTCAGCGTCCGCCATCACGTCGCCTCCGACAGCCCAAGTGCTTCTTGGAGCATGCCGTCATATTCATAGGCAAATGGCCCGGTCATCAACATATGATCATCGCTCTCCCGCCACACGAGATCGAGCGTTCCACCCGGCAGGGTTACTGCAACTTCACGGCCGGTAAGTCGCTTGCGTGCACCGCAGACCGCAACCGCACAGGCCGCCGTACCACAAGCCCGGGTCAGGCCGACGCCGCGTTCCCAGACTTTCACAATCAGATTTTGCGCTGAGGCCGCATGGGCAAGCGAGATGTTTGCCCGTTCGGGAAACAGCGGATGGTGTTCCAGCATCGGCCCGAACCGTTCAAGTTCATAGGCCTCAACATCATCCACCCAGAAAATGCAATGCGGATTGCCCACATTGACGACGCTTGGGCTGTGGAGCACCGGGGCATCAATAGGGCCGATCTGCAGTTCGATCATCCGCGTGTCACGAAATTCTTCCGAAAGCGGTATCTCACGCCAGCCAAATCTGGGGGCACCCATGTCAACTGTGATGTGCTCGGCACCTGCCCGTGTACACACAAGTACACCACCTGCAGTGTCGACAATCGCCGTATCCCTGCCGTTCTCATTCATCAAAATGTCGGCAATACAGCGCGTCGCATTCCCACAAGACTCTACTTCAGCACCGTCGAAATTCCAGATGCGCATGTGCACATCCATGCCCGGTCCGCGTGAAGGCGCCATGACAATCAGCTGATCACAGCCGATGCCGCTTTCGCGGTTGGCGATTTGCCGAACATCATCACCGTCGAGCCCAAGTGGGCCCGCGCGTGCATCGAGAACGACAAAATCATTGCCGAGCCCGTTCATCTTGCGAAATGGTGTTAATGTTCCGGCTTTGATCATGGCTGGCGTTATATGGTGAAACGCAGCGCCATCACAAGAACAATGCACGAGGGCGGCTTTGGCGCCTCTGCGAAACACACACATTGACAGGTGGCCGATAGAACCCTATTTTCCGCGCCAATCCTGAGGACGCAGACCGTCGTCAGGCCGCCCTGCACATGGAGGAACTCCGGGAGGCAGGGGGGTCAACACCCACCAGCGAGGATTCGCCCGTGGGTGCTATTTTTGTTGCGTGCGGTCTGACGGTCAACAGCGAGCAGGGAAAGATGTTCGAGACACTTACTGATCGCCTCGGCGGTATATTCGACAAGCTTACAAAACGTGGCGCGCTTTCAGACGCCGACGTCAGCGCCGCCATGCGTGAAATTCGCCGCGCTTTGCTGGAGGCCGATGTCTCCCTTGAAGTGGTGCGCGAGTTTGTCGAAAAGGTTCGCGTGGAAGCCGTGGGCAAGGAAGTCGTCAAATCCGTGACGCCTGGCCAGATGGTTGTGAAGATCGTCAATGACGCTCTTGTCGACATGCTTGGTGCCGATACCCAGACGATTGACCTCAATGCAACACCGCCGGTCGTGATGATGATGGTCGGCCTGCAAGGCTCCGGTAAAACCACATCGACGGCAAAAATTGCGAAACGGCTGAGCGAACGCGACAAGCGTAAGGTTTTGATGGCCTCGCTTGATGTACGACGCCCGGCAGCCCAGGAGCAGTTGCGCGTACTTGGTGAACAGATCGACGTCGCCACCCTGCCGATTGTTGAACGTCAGATGCCGGCAGACATCACCCGGCGTGCCATGGATGCAGCCCGCCTTGGTGGTTATGACGTTCTCATGCTCGACACCGCCGGCCGCCTTCACATTGACGATGAGTTGATGCGCGAAACCGAGGACATTCGCGATATTTCTCATCCCCATGAGACCCTTCTTGTGGCTGATGCCCTGACCGGCCAGGATGCGGTGAACGTTGCCCGCAGCTTCAATGAACGTATCGGCGTATCAGGCATAATCCTCACCCGTATGGATGGTGATGGCAGGGGCGGGGCGGCTCTTTCCATGCGCGCCGTTACCGGCAAGCCCATCAAACTCATTGGTACCGGTGAGAAGATAGATGAGCTTGAGGAGTTTCACCCCGAGCGCATTGCGAACCGAATTCTCGGTATGGGTGATGTTGTCTCTTTGGTGGAGCGCGCCTCCGAGACGATCGACGCTGAACAAGCGGAGAAGATCGCCAAAAAGATGAAGAAAGGCACCTTCGATCTGGAGGACCTTTCAGAGCAGCTAAAGCAGATGCAAAAGATTGGCGGCATGAGCAGTGTGCTCGGCATGCTGCCCGGCATGGGCAAGATGAAAAAACAGATCGAGGGCGCCAACCTCGATGATTCTGTCTTCAAGCGGCAGATGGCCATTATTTCGTCCATGACCATGAAAGAGCGCCAGCATCCAAAGGCACTTAACGCATCACGCAAGAAACGCATCGCGTCCGGCTCGGGCAGCAGCGTGCAGGAAGTCAACAAACTTCTCAAAATGCACCGGCAGATGGCCGACATGATGAAAAAGTTCGGCAAGGGCAAAGGCATGATGGGCAATCTTTTCGGCGGTGGCATGCCGGATCCAGCAGAGCTCGCCGGCCAGGAACTTCCGCCAGGACTGCCTTCCAGCTCCCTGCCTCCCACCCTGCCATCAGGTCTACCGGGACTGGGAAGTGGGTTGCCGGGACTGGGCGGCCTGCCGGGATCCGGTCTGCCGTTACCGCGAAAGAAAAAATAGGGCGCTGAAATCACCGCTGATTGCAGCGCATCGTCAAGAACTCGAACAACTGAATGAACCCATAGGAGTAATCACAAATGTCTCTCAAACTCAGGCTCGCCCGTGGCGGCACAAAGAAGCGTCCTTATTATCGTATCGTTGTTGCCGATGTGCGTTCACCGCGCGATGGCCGCTTCATCGAGAAGGTAGGCACCTTTAATCCGCTGCTTCCCAAGGATCATGCGGAACGCTTCACTCTTAACGAAGAGCGCGTCAAATCCTGGCTCGGCGTCGGCGCCAAACCGACCGACCGGGTAAACCGTTTTCTCGATAGTGCTGG
>JAJFHB010000085.1 GCA_021775795.1 Hyphomicrobiales bacterium
CGTCTGTCTTTCAACACTGCGCAACTGTGATTGCGCGCTTTTAGCTTCCGCTGCCGCAGTTTTGGAGTAATTTCACGGCAGCAGGAACACTCACCACGGGGCCGATACAGATGCCGGACCAATCAGAAACACACAGCAAACACGCCGCTCTTCATCCCATCCATGTGGAATCGGAATGGGCGGACCTGAAAGAATGTGTCTACGGCTCACCCGACACCTGGGTTCTGCCGGTGTTTCATGCGGACGCCAAACTTCGTGCCCAGGGTGAGTTCGCCAAGTTCTGGGAGGAACATCAGGGCCAGGATGTGAAACAGGTTGCACCTGACCTGTTTGCCGAGTTCAGCGGACAGATACGCGGCGCCATAACCTTGCTTGAAGGGCTTGGTGTTCGGGTTCAGGTCGCCGGTCCCATCAGCCCGGAAAACCGGAAATTCCCTCGCGGAGAGGATCATGGCGTGTCAACCGCCTGGATGCGGGATCCCTTCGTCACCATTGCAAACAACGTCATCGAGCTGGCTCCACGCAGTCTGTTTCATCGACGCCAGCGCTTCGCCATTCGGGAGATCCTTGCAGAAACGATGGAGCGCGGCGCCCGCTATTTTGCCCAGCCCGACAGTGGCGCGGATGATGAGCATGACGAAAAAGGCTGGGGCTATCTGGAAGGCGGTGATGTCTTTGTTCTTGGTCGGCAGATACTGGTGGGCCACTCCGGCGGCTGCAGCAATCCGGAAGGCGCGCGCTGGCTTCAACACGCCCTTGGCCCTGATTACCAGGTCGATACTGTCACCATCGACCCCATGTTCCCTCATCTGGACTGTGTAATGATGACGCCCCGTGAAGGGGTTGTTTTTTCCTGTCTGGAGGCCCTGCCTGAAGGGCTCCCGGCATTCATGTCAGATTGGGATGTGGTCGACGTGCCCAAGGCTCTCGCCAAGGGCCACATGGGCTGCAACAATCTCGTGGTCAACGAGCGCACCGTCGTGGTTCCCTCAGAAGAGCCGCTGAACGTTATTGCCGAGGCGCTGTTGGAACGAAAATTCGAGGTGATCCGCATTCCCTACCGCGTCCCGTGCATGGTTGGCGGCTCGTTCCGTTGTGCCCATCAGCCGCTGGTGCGGATTTAGAGTATCGCTCACAGTTTTCCTGCCAATTCCACCAGCTTCGCAAGTGTATTCATATTGCGCGCCGTGCCCGTCTTTGCAGCAGGTATCTTCAGCTTTGAGGCGCCCTGGCCAGAGGGATAATGAACATAGATCTCTCGGACACCCAGACTTAGTTCCTCGTCCTTCACGCCCGTAGCATTTGTCACGGCATCAACAGGAGGAGCCGCATCGAGGAAAATCGCAATCGTTCGGTTTGGCGCTGTGTCTGGAAAGGGGTTCGCCTTGAGAACGGCTTCCATTTCCAAAGCTGTGCGCAGCAAAACCCCCACCGGCTTGCCCGCATAGGCCTGCAGTCGGGCCTCCAGCGCAGATTTCACCTCATCCGGCGTTGCGGTGCTTTCAAACACCACATTACCGCTGGCGATGTAGGTCTGGACACGGCTGAAACCCGCTTCACAACACATGGCCTTGAGATCAGCCATCGGCAGCTTACCGGTGCCTCCGACATTTACGGCGCGCAGTAGAGCGATGTATCTGGACATGCAGGTGTTCTATCAGCGCACAATCACCGTGAGAACACCACCTGACATCTGATCCACAGTCTCAGCCAGTGTCGGATGACGCGATTGTGGCCTGCCCCAGGCGCGCCGGGATTGACGCTACCGATATGATGCAGGCACTCTTGCCCACAAATAAATCTCAATCATGTCGAAAGCTGCATCTGCCGTTCGTCATCTTTGCTGGAGCCTTGAGGCTCAACCCAACAGGAGGACAAAAACATGTCTGGTGAATTATTCTGGCTCACGCTAACCGTCGGCCTGTGTCTCGTAATCTGGATACCCTACACAGCGCTTTATGGCGGCATTGTCGGCCTCAAGTCCGGGACAACAGATACACCACCGACAGAACGGCTTCCGGTTTGGGCCCAGCGCTGCCACCGCGCGCACATGAACCTGCTGGAAACGCTGCTGCCCTTCGCAACCCTTGTGTTGATTTTGCAGGTCACTGCAAAGGCGGACAGCTCAACGGCAACAGCCGCTGCAGTTTTCTTTTTCGCCCGTGTCGCCCACATCATCCTTTACACTCTGGGCGTTCCGTTCCTGCGCACGCCGGCCTTCGCCATCAGCTGGTTTGTCTGCCTCTATCTGCTCTGGCAGGCCCTTTCCTAGGAGCCCCGGCACATCTAAATGAGGGGCGTCCCGCAGCTTGCTCGGGCAAGGACTTGCGCCGGGCGCCCCTAGAGCCTTTCACGTTGATATGGACTTACGACGGCCTGCTAAGCAGGCTTTCGTTCCGGCGCCATGACCAGGGCAACACCCAGGGCCGCCACGGCCATGCCCGCCATGGCCACAAGTCCGACAGGTTCATCCAGAACCAGATAACCAAACAGCGTCGCCACGGGCGGTATCAGGAAAAACAGGCTGGCGACGCGGCTGGCCTCGCCGCGCCGTATCATCATGGTCAGCAGGATCATCGAGATCAAAGACAGAAACACGGCGATATAGGCCAGCGACGCAATGAAGGTTGGCGTCCAGTGGATCACGCCTTCTTCAAGCAGCAAAGCAAGAGGGGTTATCAACATGGCGGCAACAAGGAACTGGACGGCGGGGCCCGTACGCGGGTCCATCTGGGAGCAGTATTTCTTCTGGTAAAGAGTACCAAAAGTAACACCCAGTAACCCGACAAATGCCCAGGCCATGCCTTCACCACTGCCCAATCCAAGAGACAACCTGCGGGCCACAACAAGACCAACACCTGCAAGTCCCAGAGCCAGCCCAAGCCACTGACGCCGCGTCACACGTTCCCCCAAAAGGGGCCCGACCAGGACAGCGGTAATCACAGGTTGCAGGCAAACTATCAACGCGGCAACACCGGCTCCCACCCCTTTGCCCATGGCCAGCCAGACGCCGCCAAAATAGATCGCCTGAAGCATCACGCCAACCACGGCAATATGCCCGACCTCACCCCAGCTCTTCGGCCACGGCGCCCGCATGGCTAGGGCAAGTCCGGTCATCAACACGGTGACGAGGACATATCGCAGAGAAAGGAAAGTCAGGGTTTCAGCGTGAGCCAGCCCGGCCTTGGCGGCAATAAAGCCGCTGCTCCACAACAAGACGAACAACACCGGAACCGCTGTTTGCATATAGTCCAGTCTGGAAGTGTTGTGGGGGGCGTCCGTCAGTGAACCGATCCTTTGTTATCCGCCTGAATTCGCCGGAAACGCGTTCTCTTGATCATCTGTAGTGTGAGATCATCGGGGATTCATATCGGCATGGGTTCTACAGAATTTACCAGTTTGAGCCTCGGATGAGGTATTCCGCCCCTAACCAGCTTTCATCAACTCCGCCATGGCCAGCTCACCCGCCAGCTCATTCGCCTTGTTGAAGCGTTCATAACCGTCATCAGCCGATGTTACATGATCCTGTATCTCTTGAGGCAGCTTGTCGAACACCTCTTTATTTCCGTCTTCGACGAGCTTTTCCTGTTCATCCTGTGACAACTTCGCAAACGCCTTGACCCCGTCCATAAAGTCAGCGGTGCCTGTTCTCTCGGAGATCGACTGGGTAATGTGCCTGTAAATTTCCATACAGAAAGTTGTCGTCAGCCTGTCCGCAATCTGGGGAAACTCTTCTTTCAACAACTCCCGGGAATGACGCGCGAAAATCGGCCCCAGTTCAGTGTTTACCTTTTTCACTTTCTTCGACGATGAACTCGCCCTGAAAATCAAAAAAACCACGACACCGACAGCCAAGATCCAGAACATATTTTTCCCTATTCCGCAGACCAGTCAAACACATGCGCCGATATCAGCGTGCTCTATGGTTAGGTTCATATGGATGCTGCTTCAAGCAGATAGTCGGCTGCACCTACGAAGTGATCGGCCGAACCTAGTCTTGGGGAATGCCCCAATATCAATGCTGCACTGAAAAAGGGGCGGCGCCGTCCTTCTCATCCACTCACATGGGGCTGCGACCACAGCGCCCAGAAGGCAAGGAAAGGCTCTTCGCCCGAACGCATGGCGTGCACGATGTTCGGCTCGTTGTAGAAAGATCCACCGATACCCGGCGCAAACCAGGACCCGTCTCCCTGGCGGAACTCACCTCCAGACATCACCAGATAGGTTTCCTCCGGCGGGTGCCTGTGATCTGGATAGCGGACATGGGGACCGAGCAGCGAGGCGCCGAGCAGGACATCGCTGCGCCGCTCCAACCCGCCCGGCCCGGCGATCACCGCGTTCGCATGCCCTTCCAGGAAGTTCGCGCTGGCGGTGTCATCTGAGGCGCCACGATGCCCCCATGAAAGCCGCGGCTCAAGCGCCATGAAGGTGGAGACGAGTTGCCGGAGGGTGGGGCTTTCGAACCTCTGCGGATCCGCGACGTGTTCAAGGTGAGCGCAGACCGGCAGCCGCGAGGGTGGCTGTTCACCGGTGCCGGCCGCATCCCCCAGCGCAGAAAAGATACGCGAGATTGAGGTTTTTGATGAGGCATCAGCCGCGAACTCCGCGAACGCGGCATGGGCGGCGTCCAGAAAGGCCTGAAAGTTGTGGTCTCGCTCGCTCAACGGAAGGATCCTCCTCGGTTCGGTTCGCAGGATCACAATAGCTGAATTTGATCAGATTCGCTTCGGTTCCCGGCCGTCAGACGTTGCACGTCGTGCGGTAAGTCCAATTTGCGCCAGATGAGCTCTGTGTCTCCGCGCTGAAGCGTGAACCCACAGATACCACAAGCCACCATTTCCGGGAAAACCCTGCAAACCGGCAAAAAATCGAGGGAAGTGGTGGAGCCGAGGGGAATCGAACCCCTGACCTCTACGGTGCGAACGTAGCGCTCTCCCAACTGAGCTACGGCCCCCCCAAACTGTGCGCCGTATGTAGGCGGGTGCGGTAGGCCTGTCAAGCAGGCTGGGCCCCGCGGCCTTCGAGGCATTCTTCGAGCGCTTGCGCTTCGACCTCATCGTCGCTACATGTGCGGGTAACGGAACATCGACCGGACCTGAACGCCATGGATGCCTTGCTTTTGACCCTCGCCCAAGTGGCCATTTTCGCCCTCGACCTGTTGTGGTGGTTCATCATCATTTCGGTCATTTTGAGCTGGCTCGTGGCGTTCAATGTCATCAATCTCTCGAACCAGTTCGTGTTCATGATCTATGATGCACTGAACCGCCTCACCGAACCGCTGATGCGGCCGGTGCGAAATTTGCTGCCGAATATGGGCGGCATCGACATTTCACCGATCATTGTCCTCTTGATCATCTTTGCGGTCCGCCAACTGATCATCAACAGCGTCTACGGCTGACGCCAAAACCTGAATCGCACATGCCCCCTCCCTGCGCTTATGTCCGCAGTGATAACGGCCTGATCGTGAGCATACGCGCCACGCCGAATGCGCGTCATGACCGCATTGATGGACGCTATGAAACCGCCGATGGTTCCGTGTCGCTTCGCATCCGTGTTACGGCGCAGGCGGAAAAGGGCCGTGCCAACAAGGCTGTATTGTCGGCTCTGGCGGCAGCGCTGGGCCAGGGGAAATCAACAGTAAATGTCATCGCCGGCCACAAGGAACGCAACAAGAAGGTTGCCATCGACGGAAATTTCGACGAGCTTGCGGCCCGCATCGACGAACTGCTTGAAGCATGAAACGCCTGTCATGAGCGATGGGCTGCAATTGACCGGAAGAACAGACTTTAGCCCGGCTTTGGGGAAGAACACGAATGAGCGAACATCAGGCAAATCTTATTGACGGCAAAGCTTATGCAGCGAGCCTGCGCGAGCGCATTGGCGCGGCAGTGACAACGCTGAAGGCGGAACACAATCTGACCCCGGGTCTGGCGGTCGTACTTGTTGGCGAAGATCCGGCAAGCCAGGTCTATGTCCGCAACAAGGGCAAAC
Organism: Hyphomicrobiales bacterium; assembly: GCA_021775795.1. Taxonomy (GTDB): domain Bacteria; phylum Pseudomonadota; class Alphaproteobacteria; order Rhizobiales; family JAJFHB01; genus JAJFHB01. Next base: position 5,992 of record JAJFHB010000085.1, read on the forward strand.
AGACCCTTGAAGCTGGAATGAACTCCTGGGAGCACAAGCTTGATGTCAGCGCCACAGAGGAAGAGGTCCTGGCCATCGTTGATCAGCTCAACAATGATCCGGCAGTGCACGGCATTCTCGTGCAGTTGCCTTTGCCCGACCAGATTGATGCGGACAAGGTCATCAACACCATCAGCCCGGACAAGGATGTGGACGGCTTCCATGTCATCAATGCCGGGCGGCTTGCAACGGGGCAGTCAAGCCTTGTGGCCTGCACCCCGGTAGGCTGTGTCCTGCTTGCCAAGCACGCGCTTGGCGACCTTTCCGGCGTGGAAGCCGTGGTCGTTGGCCGCTCAAACATTGTCGGCAAACCGGTTGCCCAGTTGCTGTTGCAGGAAAACTGCACGGTGACCATCTGTCACTCGCGCACGAAGGATCTGCCGGAAGTCTGCCGCCGCGCAGATCTTGTGATCGCCGCCGTCGGCCGTCCCGAAATGATAACCGGTGACTGGATCAAACCAGGAGCCTGCGTCATCGATGTGGGCATCAACCGCATTGAGACCGATGAGGGTAAGACACGGCTGGTGGGCGATGTTGCCTTTGCCAGCGCTGCAGCCGTTGCCGGCTCCATCACGCCCGTACCAGGCGGCGTCGGTCCCATGACCATCGCCTGCCTGTTGCGCAATACGGTGAAGGCGGCCTGTGCACAGGCCGGGGTTGCGTCTCCGGAACTCTAGCCCCATCTATTGCACCTTGATGCCTCAGGGAGAAAGTCCGTCCAGCCGTCACGATGACAGAGCAACACGCACAGCCTGAGACACCTCACACTCTGGGTGAAATTGTTGTCTGGCTGCGCATCGGCCTGTTGAGTATCGGCGGCCCGGCCGCTCACATCGCCCTCATCGAGAGTGAAATCGTCGAGCGCCTCAAATGGGCTGACCGGGATACGTTTCTCCGGGGCTTAAGCTTCGCTACCATGTTGCCGGGGCCCGAGGCGCAGCAGCTTGCCACGTATCTTGGCTGGCACCACAATGGCTTGCGCGGCGGCGTGATCGCAGGCCTGGGGTTTGTTTTGCCCGGCGCTGCCTTGATGATCGCCCTGACCCTGACGCTCTCGATCTTCGGGGGCTCCGAGCTTCTCAAGACCGTCTTTGCAGCCGTTCAGCCAGTGATTGTTGCTTTCGTTGCCCTGGCGATCTGGCGCCTGCGCGCTCAGGCATTATTGTCGCCCGGACATTTTGCAGCCGCCATCTTAACGTTCCTGACGATCTGGCTCACCAATGTGCCGTTTCTGATAATTCTCGTGACCATTGTGGCTGTCGCCCTGTGCGTCCCGCAGCTTTTTGGCAGTGCATATGCTCCCGGGGCACGCGAGGCAAGACAGCCCGCGCCCAACAGCAACCGGACGCGCCGTGCTTTCATGCTGGGGACGGGCGGCATTCTCGCCTGGTGTCTTGTCTATGTCACAAGTGCAGCCTTCCTCGGCGCCACATTCCAGACCGCCTCCGGTCTGATCTCAGCCTCAGTGCTCGTGGTCTTCGGCGGCGCCTACGCAGCGGTTGGTTACATTGCCGAGCAAGGCGTCCAGGTCTTGAACCTGATCACCGCCCATCAGGTCGCAGACGGGCTCGCCCTTTCCGAGGCGGCGCCTGGACCTCTCATTCTCTTCAACACTTATGTAGGAACGCTGGTCTCCGCCTCCGAAGGCGCTTCCCTCCTTCGCGGTATCGCAGGTGGCATCATCGCCACGTTCTTTACGTTCCTGCCTTCGTTTGTTTTCGTCCTTGCCGGAGCCCCCTTTGTCGCTGAGCTTTCGCGATATGCCCGCATCAATGTTGCACTTTCCGCCGTTGCCAGCGCTGTCATCGGCCTGATTGCCAATCTCTGCGTGCTGATTGCCCTGCCCGCCTTCTGGCGCGGCGGCGGCTTTGATCTCGAAAATATGGCAATTGCCGCCCTAGCCTTTGTGGCGGTTTTGCTCGCCCGTGTTCCAGCTCCCATCGCCATATTTGCAGCCGCTCTTTATGGCGTTTTGCGATGGACATTCTCCAGCCCCTAACGCACGCTTGCCTGGCAGGCCACTCCACGGTTTTGCAATGATTTGGGAGATCTCAGGGTGACGCGACATATCATAGCGCTGTGCGGATTTTTCTTTCTGCCGTTTGCCATTTCTCCGGCCCAGGCTGAATCCTACGAAAGCGCCTACACCTCCATTGCCTTTGATGAGTGTCTGCAGCTGACACCGCCGGATCTTGTCGATGAGTATCTAGGCGCTGAATGGGTTTGTGCCGGCTACAACGGCATTGTGGCCTGGGTAAGCGAAGGCGACCTCCGGATGTTTCTGGGCTATGGGCCAGAGGGCCGGGAGCAGTGCTCATACGGTCAGACCATGTCGGGCTTTAACAGCGTCAGCGATACGTTGGAGTGGCGTTTGAAAGTGCAGCACGGCCGGGCCACACCAATTGCCACGATATTGCGATACGACGTGGAGCGGCATGACGGCGGCAGCAGGCAGTATCTTGTTGTTACCAAACTTGGCGAGGAGGCCTGTCACATGGCCTATATTGACGCCTCAGAACCGGACCATAATGAATCGGCCCGCGAAGCCGCCGAATACTTTACCGAGGGTTTTGACTGCGCTCGCGATCTGCCTTTCAACTATACGGCCAGCGGCCGGCAGGAAGGCCCCACCCCTGGCATCAATTATGTGTGCACGCCGCCGGAATAGACAAAGCAGCGCGCTATAGTTGCCGATGGGGCTTGAGCACCCCACATAGTTTGAGGCGCTTAGTCAATGATGCGGCGTCACAGGGAGGAATTCTGATGAGAAAACTCATCCCATGGTGCATGGCACTTTGCATGACAGCACCTTTTGCCGGCGCAGCCTTGTCTGCACCGGACGGTTACAACCACATTTACTCCAAGGATCAGGAATTTGAGTTTGAGGGTCACGATGTCGTCGTGCCCTTTGATATCTGGGTAAAACCGCGCCTCGAAGCCGGCGCTGCCTTTTTCGATCTCTGGGCTGAAGCCAACCTCGCCGGCGTCCAGGAACGTGCGCCAGACATCATGGCGGCTTCAAATTCCTATGACCGCTGCGGCGACAACACCACGGTCAGCAACGTCACGCTTGTTCCTCAGGTGCCGCAGGCCGAGCTGTGTGCCAGCGTTCATTATGTGAAGTATCAGTGCATTTTTGCACTGGTTCCCATTTTGAACGGGCTGACAGTCTCCATGCAACAGCAGGAAACAGCACGCACCGCACTGGTCGAACAAAGCGCCAATGTTTGTGCTGACCTCTGGGCGGAAGTTGAAGATGAAGGCCGCTCTGTGAAGCTCGAAGGCAACGTCACACAGACGAATGTCAGTGGCAATTCAGGATTGCTGGGCATTCTGATCGATACGCGCGGTCAGTTCAGATCTAGATTGCGGAGCGAAATCAACGGGGCGCTGTCCGACCTGCGCCTGCTCGTCCCCGAGGCACTGCAACCTTTCGACCCGGTCGTTGAAACAGCCGAGTTTACCGAACGCGAAGATGGCGTGCTTGGCCTCGACATGACCATGACGGTTGCCGTGACCGCAGAAGACGTGCCCGTCCTCCTCCAGATGCTCTTGGGCGGAGCAGAAGAAGAGGACGGCGAAGAGGAGCAGTAACGCCTTAAGCCACCTCCACGGTCGCAGCTGCAAGTCGCCCGGCACGCTTGCGATCATGGGGATTGAGCAGCACTTTGCGGATTCGGATGGACTGTGGCGTCACTTCAACGAGCTCTTCCTCGGAGATGAAGGCCAGCGCCTTCTCTAACGTCATCTTCACCGGCGGGGTCAGGGCCACCGCGTCATCCTTACCCGATGCCCGCATGTTTGTGAGTTTCTTGCCCTTGAGCACATTCACTTCAAGGTCATTGCCCCTTGTGTGTTCCCCCACGATCATGCCCTCATACACCTTGGTTCCCGGTGTGATGAACATGGGTCCGCGGTCTTCCAGATTCCACAAGGCGAAAGCAACCGCTGCACCGTCCGAGTTGGCGATAAGCACACCGGTGTGACGCATCGGTATGGCGCCTACAAAGGGTGCATAGCCATGGAACATGCGGTTCATGATAGCCGTGCCACGCGTGTCGGAGAGCAACTCGCCATTGTAGCCAATGAGGCCGCGTGTTGGCGCATGCAGCACAATTCGCTGACGACCGCCACCCGAGGGCCGCAGATCAACGAGTGAGGCGCGCCTTTCGGTCAGTTTCTGGACGACAATGCCCGCATGTTCTTCATCAACGTCGATTGTAACTTCTTCAATCGGCTCTTCGGGCTTGCCGCTACCCTCTGCCTCCCGCATCACAACACGGGGCCGTCCGACACAGAGTTCAAACCCTTCACGGCGCATGGTTTCGATCAAAATAGCCAGTTGCAGCTCACCGCGGCCAGCCACGTCAAAGGATTCTCCGTTTTTTGATTCCGTAATCCGCAGGGCAACATTGCCTTCAGCTTCACGCAACAAACGATCGCGGATGACCCGGCTTTGCACCTTGTCGCCTTCGCGCCCGGCCAGAGGGCCATCATTTATGCGGAAACCCATGGCAAGAGTCGGCGGGTCGATCGGATGCGCTGCAACCGGATTCATCACTGCCGGTGCACACAAAGTGTCGGCAACGGTGGCCTTTGAAAACCCGGAAATCGCGACAATATCACCGGCCTCACCAACATCCACCGGGCGGCGCTCAAGCCCGCGAAAACCAAGAACCCGGGAGACCCGAGCGTTTTCCACAAGCTTGCCGTCCCGCGACAGCGCCTTGACGTTCGCATTGGTGCGCACGGATCCAGATATGATCCGAC
>JAJFHB010000086.1 GCA_021775795.1 Hyphomicrobiales bacterium
CGAATACATCAACATCAATTATTTTGATGAACTCGAAGTTTTCAAAACCTTCGTGCTCCTGAATATTCTCATTCCCGTCAAACGCTTCCTGCTCGGCGTGCCCTGGCCTGTCGCCATGGTTCTTCTGGGTTTGGCGGGCTACAGCCTGCGCAGCTGGCGACTGGGCCTGTTGTGCGCACTTCTATGTCTGTTCATTGCTGCCGTCGGCCTTTGGGCCAAGGCCATGGTGACCGTTTATCTGTGCGGCATCTCGGTCATATTTGCCTGTCTGATTGGCATTCCCATCGGCGTTATCGCCGCTGAGCGTGACCGCTTGTGGCGCGTTGTGCAGGTCATCATCGACACTTTGCAGACGCTTCCCTCTTTCGTTTACCTGATGCCGGTGGTCATGCTGTTTCGGGTTGGCGACTTCACCGCCATGATCGCAGTTGTCGCCTATGCCATCGCACCGGCCATTCGCTACACCGCCCATGGCATCCGGCAGGTCGATCCACATCTGCTCGAAGCCGGCGTTGTCTCGGGATGCACACCGCGTCAACTGCTCACAAAAATCAAACTCAAGATGGCGTTGCCCGAGATCATGCTTGGCATCAACCAGACCATCATGCTGGCCCTCTCGATGCTGGTGATCACCGCTCTCGTGGGCACGCGCGAACTGGGCCAGGAAGTCTACATTGCCCTTACCAAAGCAGATATCGGTCGCGGCATCGTCGCCGGCCTCTGCGTTGCTTTTATCGCCATCATTGCTGACCGTTTGATTACCGCTGGTGCGCATCGTGCCAGAGCATCACTCGGCCTCTCGTAAGTTAAGGAAAGCTGCACGTATGAGTTCGCTGGAGAAACTGCAAATGCTTCCCCTCTGGACCGGCCCGGTCGAAACCGCGCCGCTGAAGGGAGGCCTCAGTAACGAGAGCTTCATCGCCACGGACAGCAGCGGCAAATACGTCGTCCGCTTTGGCCACGACTTCCCCATGCACCACGTCTGGCGTGAGCATGAAGCCATGGCTTCACAAGCCGCACACGCAGCAGGTTTTGCACCCGAACTGGTTTACGCAGAGCCAGGGGTCATGGTGTTTCGCTTTATCGAAGCCCTGACTTATGCAGAGGAAAACGTCCGCTCCAACATTCCCCGTGTTACGGCCTTCATCCGCGATTTCCACACCACAATGCCGCAGCATGTATCAGGTTCAGGCCGTATATTCTGGGTGTTCCATGTCATTCGCGATTATGTTCACACGCTGAAGGCCGGCAACAGCCGCATGCTCAGCGAGCTTCCCCGCTATCTCGCTCTTGCAAACGAATTCGAAGCCGCTCAGGTTCCCCTACCCATCGTCTACACCCACAATGATCTTCTGCCGGCAAATTTCCTTGATGACGGAGAACGTATCTGGCTCATTGACTACGAGTACGCTGGATTTGGCACGGCAATGTTTGATCTCGCCGGCGTCGCTTCCAACGCCATTTTCGACCCCGACAACGACCGCGAACTGCTTTCTCTTTATTTTGGCAAAGAGCCCGATGCGGCCCTGCTGCAAAGCTTCGCAGCAATGAAATGCGCATCTTTGTTGCGTGAAGCCATGTGGAGCATGGTCTCTGAAATTCACCTCGATGCCCCAGGTGTCGACTATGTCGCCTATACGCAGGAGAATCTGGACAGGCTCGCTCCGGTTCTGGATGCCTACCGCGGACAATATGGAGAGGCCAGCACATGAACCTTCCCTCTCACGCGCAAATCGTTGTCATCGGTGGTGGCATAATCGGCTGTTCCACTGCCTATCATCTGGCGCGGGACCACAAGGCAGACGTTCTCCTTCTCGAAAGCGGCAAGCTGACGAATGGCTCGACCTGGCATGCGGCGGGACTTGTCGGTCAGCTACGCTCATCTGCAAGCATTACCCAGGTCCTCAAATACTCCGTCGAACTCTACGAAACTCTTGAAGCTGAAACCGGCCTGGCAACGGGCTGGAAACAAAACGGCGGGCTGCGGCTGGCCTGTAACGAAGAGCGGTGGACAGAAATCCGCCGCCAGGCGACCACGGCCCACAGCTTTGGCCTTGAGATGCATCTTTTGACACCAGAGGAAACCGGCAAGCTGTGGCCGTTGATGGATTGCTCTGACCTTGTTGGCGCGGCTTTCCTGCCAACGGACGGTCAGGCCTCACCCTCCGACATTACCCAGTCACTGGCAAAAGGCGCACGTCTGCATGGAGCAAATCTTCTGGAAGGCGTGAAAGTAACCGGTTTCAACATCACCGACGGTGCGGTTGATGCGGTTCACACGGACCAGGGCACAATCCGTTGCGACAAGGTGGTCAACTGCGGAGGCATGTGGGCAAAGGAAATCGGCCGCATGGCCGGTGTTTCCGTGCCCCTGCAGCCGGTTCGACACCAGTATATGGTTTCAGAAAAGCTTGACGGTGTAGCTTCTGATCTGCCGACGCTGCGTGACCCGGACAGGCGCATCTACTTCAAGGAGGAAGTCGGTGGTCTTGTCATGGGCGCCTATGAACCCAACCCGATTTCCTGGGCGGATGATGGAGTGCCGGAGAACTTCGAGTTCCAGCTACTCGATTCGGACTGGGACCACTTTGAACCAACGATGGAACAGGCCTTAGCCCGCATCCCCTCATTTGAACATGCCGGCATCAAGCAGCTGATCAACGGGCCGGAAAGCTTCACGCCCGATGGCACTTACATCATGGGCGAGGCGCCTGAAGTGAGAGGGTTTTTTGTCGGCGCGGGCTTCAATGCCTTTGGTATCGCCGCCGGTGGCGGCGCTGGCTGGTCACTGGCCTCCTGGGTCATGACAGGAGAGCAGCCGCTTGACCTGTGGTCAGTGGACATAAGGCGCTTCTCCAGCCTTCACCACGACAACAGCTGGGTCCGCGAGCGTACTCTTGAAGCCTACGGCAAACACTACACCATCGCCTTCCCGCACGAAGAACATGAGAGCGGACGCCCCCGCATCGTATCCCCCCTTTACGAGCGTCTGGCGGAACGCAATGCCTGCTTTGGTTCGAAACTCGGCTGGGAACGGCCCAACTGGTTTGCCCCGAAAGGAGTTGCGCCCAAGGATGTCTATGCCATGGGGCGCCAGAACTGGTTCGACCATGTGGCTGAAGAACATCGTGCATGCCGCGAGCGCGTTGCCCTTTTCGATCAGTCGTCATTTGCGAAGTTTGAACTGAGGGGCAATGACGCGGAGGCCGCTCTCTCGTGGATCTGTGCCAACGACATCGCCAAACCTCCCGGCCGCATCACCTACACCCAGCTCTTGAATACCCGTGGCGGCATTGAATGCGATCTGACCGTTGCGCGTCTTGATCATGATGTCTTTTACATCGTTACCGGCACCGGATTTCGCAGCCATGATGCCGCCTGGATCCGCCAGCACATTCAACCAGGCCTCGATGCCGAGCTGCTCGACGTCACTGAAGAATTCGGCACCCTTTCACTGTTTGGCCCCAACGCCCGCGACCTGCTTGCAAGTGTCACAGAGGCTGATGTGAGCGATGCGGCGTTCCCGTTTGCTCACCTGCGCAACATCGAAATTGCAGGCCATGAGGTTCGCGCCATGCGCATCACCTACGTGGGCGAGCTGGGCTGGGAGCTGCATATGCCCATCGACGCCACGGGCGACGTATTCGACAGCCTCATGGCAGCGGGAGATGCCTTCGGCATTGCACCTGTAGGATATCGGGCTCTCGAGTCTTTACGTCTGGAAAAAGGTTATCGCGCCTGGGGCTCCGACATCACTCCTAATGACAGCCCTTTTGAGGCCGGGCTTGGGTGGGCTGTAAAGTTACGCTCAAACGCCCCCTTCCTAGGGCGCGAAGCCTGTGAGGGATTTGCAGCCGGGCCTCTCGTCAAACGCATGGCGTGTTTCACCATTGATGATCCGGCAATTGTCCTTGTTGGCCGCGAAACCATCCTCCGCAACGGTGAACCGGTTGGCTATCTCTCCAGCGCCGGCTTTGGCTACACCGTTGGCAAGCCTATTGGTTATGGTTATGTCCGCAATGCTTCAGGTGTCGACGACGACTTTCTGGCAACCGGCGAGTACGCGCTTGAGGTCGCAACAGAAATCGTGCCCTGCGACCTTCACACCAAAGCGCTCTATGACCCCCAAATGAAACGCGTTCGAGCTTAGGTCTGAGTTTCCAATGTCATTCAGCGCTGACAGACACGTACACATTCTCATTATTGGCGGCGGCGCAATCGGCTGTTCGCTCGCCTATCATCTGGGGCTTGCGGGCACAAAGGATGTGCTGCTTGTTGAAAAATCCCAACTGACACATGGCTGCACCTGGCATGCAGCAGGTCTCGTCGGTCAATTGCGCGGCAAGAAAAACCTCACCCGCCTGATGCAGAATTCAGTCGCCGTGTATGACCGCCTAGGTGAAGAGGCAGACAGTGTCATTGACTGGAAGAAAGTCGGGTCCCTGAGGCTGGCGGGCTCAAACGAACGCTGGAGCGAGATCCGGCGTTCCATGACCCAGGCCAAGAGCTTCGGTTTTGAAAGCCACGAAGTCTCCATCGCTGACGCCAAATCCATGTTTCCCTATATCGAAGAGGAAGGCCTGGTCGGGGCAACTTTCATCCCCGGCGATGGCTATGTGGACCCTTACGCCCTTACCCAGGCCTATGCGAAAGTCGCAAGAGCCCGGGGCATCAAGATAGAAGAAGGCGTTACGGTTCACGACATCGTCGTGGAAGACCGTCGCGCGGTCGGCGTTATGACAGATCAGGGAAATATCAGTTGCGATATTCTGGTCAATTGCGCCGGCCTGTGGGCAAAAAGGGTCGGCGAGATGGCCGGTGTTGCCCTCGCCGCAGGCATTGTCGAACATCAGTATCTGGTAACCGAGAAGACCCTGGATTTACCCCCAGAGCTCCCCACCTTGCGCGATCCGGATAAGAACTTCTATCTAAAACCTGATGTTGCAGCATTTGCAATTGGCGGCTGGGAAAGGGGCTCGAAAGCCTGCTGGAACAATCTGCCCCCTCTCGATTTCGGCCGCGAGCTGTTTGATGCCAGCATGGAGAGGCTTGAGCTTTTTGCCCTGCCGTGCGCGGAGCGTCTGCCGGTTTTGAACGAAACCGGCATACAGACCGTCATCAATGGTCCCATTCCGGTGTCGGCCGACGGTGAACCGATCATGGGTCTCGCGCCTGAACTGGACAACTTCTATGTCGCCTGCGGGTTTACCGCCGGCATTGCCGCAAGCGGCGGTGCCGGGCTTGCACTTGCCAACTGGATTCTTGAAGGCGACCCCGGCATGGACCTTTGGTCATTCGATGTTCGCCGCTTCGGCACCCAGCATGCAAACGGTCGCTTCCTCGAGGAACGGGCCGTCGATGCCTACGGCGCCTACTATCAGATCCACTGGCCCGGCGACGAAAGCACCGCGGCGCGCGGCGCGCGGCGAAGTCCGCTTTATGACGCCCTGAAGACACACGGCGCTATTTACGGGTCAAAGTCAGGCTGGGAACGGCCGAACTGGTTTGCGTCCACATCGAACGCGGAAGAGAGACCCAGTTTTGAAGGCAGACCGGGATGCTTCGATGCCGTCGGAGAAGAGGCGGCCGCAATTGCCGAGCGCGTCGCCCTTATCGACCAGAGCTCCTTTTCTAAGTTCGAGATTTCTGGACCCGGTGCCTTCAACTTCCTGCAGCATCTCGCCGCCAACGACATCTCAGGCGGCCCCGGCAATTGCGTCTACACCCAGTTGTGCAACTCGCAAGGGGGCATCGAAGCCGATCTCACCATCATGCACGTGGCGGATGACACCTTTTACGTTGTCACAGGTTCGGGCTTTGGGGTCAGGGACCGCCACTGGATTGATCGCCATATGCCACGCGACGGCACGGTCAGCCTGCGCGATGTCACTTCAAACTATGCCGTGCTCAATATTTGTGGCCCGAAATCGCGCGACGTGCTGCAGACGATCAGCAGGAATGATCTCTCAAACGAGGCTTTTCCGTTTCTCACGGTTCGTGATGTTGAGCTTGGACTTGGCCGCGCCCGCGCTGCTCGTGTGGGCTATGTCGGTGAACTGGGCTGGGAACTGCACATACCCACAGAACACGCGGCCCACGTCTATGAGGAACTGATATCTGCCGGTGGCGAACATGGCATTGCCAACGCCGGGTATCGTGTCGTGGAGAGCCTGCGCCTTGAAAAGGGTTACCTCTACTGGTCCAGCGACATCACACCGGATTACACCCCTCTTGAAGCAGGGCTTGGTTTTTGCGTCGCTTTAAACAAAGGCGGCTTTGTTGGCCGCGAAGCGCTGCACCGGCAAAAGCAGGGTGGCGTCGACCGCAAACTCTGTGCCTTCACGGTCGAGGGCTTTGCACCCTTCCATGGTGGCGAGGCGATTATTCATAACGGCAAGGTCGTCGGCAACACCACCAGTGCAGGCTATGGCCACCGCATCGGCAAGACCGTTGCGCTTGGTTACCTGCCGGTCGAAATTGCCAAAGAAAAAGCCTTTCAGATTGAAGCTTTCGGCACCTCGCACGAGGCTGTCCGGGGGCCACGTTGCCACTACGATCCACAGATGCAGCGCCTGAGGGCCTGAACTACAGGGGAGGAAGTTTACATGTCTGATGCAGAGATCGCTGAGGCCCGCGCCATAATATCCAGTCTGAAAGTGTTTTCAGGTGTCGCCGCTGATACAGTTTCCATTCAACGCCAGGGCGGTCTGACAAATCTCGTCTACCGGGTGGACGTTGGAGGCGATGCCTTGTGCCTGCGTCTGCCAGGCAAAGGAACGGAAGAATATATCGACCGCTCCGTTGAGGCCCACAATGCCCGGGCCGCAGCCGCAGCCGGGGTCAGCCCCGAAGTCCTGCACGCTGACCCTGCGAGCGGCGTCATGGTATCGCGGTTCATTGACGGCTTCGAGACGATGACACCCGCAACCTTTTGTTCCGAGGCTGGGGCCCCAGCCAGGGCAGCTCAAGCCTTTAGCCAATTGCACAACAGCGGTCAGTTATTTGAATTCCGTTTCGAGCTGTTCGCCATGATTGATGATTATCTCAACATCCTGAGTGGCAAGTCCGTCGAGTTTCCCGAGGGCTACTACGATGTCCTTGAGGAAGCAAAGGCTGTTCGCGAAGCGCTGGACGCGCATCCAGCAGCCCTCGCACCGTGTCATTGCGACCCCCTTTGCGAGAATTTTCTCGATGACGGAAACCGCATGTGGATCATCGACTGGGAATACTCAGGCATGAACGATCCCTTGTGGGATCTTGGCGACCTTTCCGTCGAAGCAGGTTTTGGTCCTGCCCACGACCTCGAAATGATGAATGCCTATTTCAAGGGTGGTCCAACGGATGCACAAATGGGCCGCATGGTCATCTACAAGGCCATGTGCGATCTGCTGTGGACCTTGTGGGGAATGATCCAGCACGCCAACGACAATCCCGTTGAAGATTTCTGGGCCTATGCGACCGGTCGCTTCGAGCGCTGCAAAACCCTCATGAACGACAAGAGCTTTTCCGCCCACGTTAACGCCGTCCGGCGCGGCTGAGGCCATCAGGAGACAAAATAGAATGACGATCAAGGCTGTAACCTTCGACCTCTGGGACACCATCGTGGATGATGATTCCGATGAACCCAAACGCGCAGCCCAGGGCTTACGCAGCAAACGGGATGAACGGCGCTATCAGGTATGGGAGGCCCTCAATGCTGTAGAGCCTATCGAACTTGAAAAAGTCACGTTGGCCTATGACACAGCGGAAGCAGGTTTCAACGTGGTCTGGAAGGAATGCCACATCAACTGGACGGTTGATCAGCGCCTGCGCGTCGTATTGCGTGGCCTTGGACGAACCCTGGATGATGCAGCCTTCGATGACCTCATCGAAGCTCACGGCCGCATGGAAGTCGACGTACCGCCCAATGCTATTCCCGGCATTGGTGATGCGTTGAAAGACCTCTCGTCTCGCTACAAACTGTGCATTGTTTCAGATGCAATCGTCACACCAGGCACAGGGTTGCGAGACCTCCTTGAGGGCCATGGCGTCAAACAGTTCTTTTCGGGTTTTGTCTTTTCAGACGAGATCGGTCACTCGAAGCCGCACCGCTCCATGTTCGATTCTGCAGCCTCGCAACTCGGTGTGGAGCTTGACGAAATCATTCACATCGGTGATCGCGATCATAATGACGTAAAGGGTCCCCATGCCGTGGGGGCGAAAGCGGTTCTGTTTACAGCGACGCGCCCCGATGACCGGGAAACCACGACTGCCGATGCGATCTGCGATTCACATCACGAACTGCCAGCCATCATCGACCGGCTCGCCGGCAATAGTTAGAGTTGATACACATGTCACAGACACCCCGTTTTCTTGTTCTTGATGGCTATTCCCGCGCCGGCCGCGAAAATCTGGAAGCCGGCGGTGCCTCGACGGCAGGAAAGCTTTATGAGCGCATGCTCAAACGTTGCCACCCGGGTTCCATAGTCGACATTCTCTACCCGGCTGATGCAGATGCGGAACTGCCAAAGGGCGCTGCCATTTCACAATATGACGGCATTGCCTGGACCGGTTCCAGCCTCACTGTCTACGAAGACACAGCAGAAGTCCGCAGTCAGGTGGAATTCGCCCGCGCCGTGTTTGAGGCTGGAGTACCAAGCTTTGGTTCCTGCTGGGCCGCTCAAATTGCCGTTGTTGCGGCGGGGGGCCTTTGCGCGGCTCATCCCAAGGGGCGCGAAATGTTCATCGCCCGCAAAATTTCGCTGACACCGGAGGGCCGTGCCCATCCGCTTTATGCGGACAAGAAATCCGTCTTCGATGCCTGGATTTCCCATGACGATGAAATTACACATCTTCCCCATGGGGCGGTGATGCTGGCTTCAAACGACTACACCAGCGTTCAGGCCGTGTCGGTGACCCACAAGGGCGGCGTTTTCTGGTCGGTTCAATACCACCCGGAATACGACATCCACGAAATGGCCAGGCTGATCTATTGCCGCAAGGAAAAGCTCACCCGCCTGGGCTTTTTTGCCGATATGGACGCCGCTCAGATCTTTGTGGACCGGCTGGAGGCTCTTCATCAGGATCCGGAGCGCAAGGATCTCGCCTGGGCGCTGGGTCTGGACGATGACATCATGAACGAAGACATCCGCCAGGCAGAAGTGCGTAACTGGATACAGCAACTCGTATTGCCGAACATGCAGCGCTAAACCTCGAGCCATTCAAACTTGTCGTTAAGAACATCTGCAGCAACGGTTTGATTTGCTTCACTGCCCTGTTAAATGTACTTCGCAAGGCCCATATCTGATCCGAAGGTGGCATCCGCACGTAATTCGTTCAGGTAATGTCGAACTAAGGCCTCGATTTGCGCTCAAAGCAGAAGCGATCAAACGACAACGGGCCTCCAACTGACAGGTAGACAATGCTGGAAGATCAATCTCTGCTCATTGTTGAAGATGACGACGCCTTGCGTGAAACGCTTGCGCGCGCCATGGCAGCACTGGGCTATGATGTTACGAGTGCCGGCAATCTCGCCGATGCCGCGGCCGAGATCACCCAATCGCCGCCGGCCTTTGCGATCATTGATCTAAGACTGGCCGAGCAAAGTGGCCTTGATGTCATCGAAAAGCTGCTGCAGATGCGCCCCGAAGCCCGTGCTGTTGTTGTTTCCGGCTACGCGAATTTTGCAACTGCCGTCTCAGCCTTACGTCTTGGTGCGGTCAATTATCTTACAAAGCCGGTAACGGCCGAAGAAATTGATTACGCCCTTAAGGAGCGCAACCCGAAGTCGCGCGACCTTGGTGATCTGAACCTGCCGTCAGCCAAGCAGGCGCGCATGGATCACATTGTGCGGTTTCTAAAAGAAAACGACTTCAATCTCTCCGCAACAGCCCGCGAACTCGGTATGCACAGACGCACTTTGCAGCGGATCATCAAGCGAAGTGGCATGAAACTCGAGGACGTCGTCGATCTGGAAACGATCTAGAGCATTTCACGTTGACATACTCTATCGCGTAAGACCTTCAGGCAAAAAAAGTCCCGGGCAAAACGCCCGGGATCACAAGTTTTTGGGAGGTATACGCAGTTACTAACGCTAAGGCGCCCGGCAAAGATCAGCTGAGCTTATGGCCTTCGCGCACGAGGTCGTCGGT
>JAJFHB010000087.1 GCA_021775795.1 Hyphomicrobiales bacterium
TTGCCGCGAAAATTTTCTAAGCGCACTTGAGCCCCATGGGCTTGGCTGGCGTGATGTGGTTCCGAACATCAATTTCTTCTGCAATGTGCCTGTTTTGGAAGACCGCTCGCTGGCACCGGGCGTCTTCACAAAAAGCCATTCCAAAGCCGGTGATTATGTCGACCTGCGTGCCGACATGCGCGTCATCGTTGCGCTGTCGAACTGCCCGCAGGTTAACAATCCCTGCAATGATGGAGCACCCACGGCCATTCGCGTCATTGTGGGGGAGGCGGGCTGAGACAGTGACGCTGAAGTCGCCCTATCTCGGCAGATCAACGCCCGGACCCGGCGCGAAGAGATAAACCCTTGCTGCACCGCACCAAATGCGTTGCAATAGACGCCAGAAGTGATCTTTCATCTCACAGGACCCGGGAGACCGAAGCCAACATGTCCGTGCAAAAGCCCATAAGACGCACAACCGCACCGCAGATTACTGCGCGCAAGGGCGGTGAGCCGATCGTCTCGCTGACGGCCTATCATGCGCACACCGCCGCCATTGCTGATAATCATGTGGATTTTCTGCTCGTGGGGGATTCCCTTGGCATGGTGATGCACGGGTTTGAGAGTACGTTGCCAGTTACTCTTGATCTCATGATTATGCACGGTAAGGCGGTGATGCGTGGGGCTCAAAAGGCCCTTGTCGTCGTTGACATGCCTTTCGGCTCCTACGAAGAAAGCCCGCCTCAGGCTTTCCAAAATGCCGTTCGCATCATCAAGGAGACAGAATGTGGCGCTGTAAAGCTCGAGGGCGGTGCGCGCATGGCTGAAACCGTGAATTATCTGACGGAACGTGGAATTCCAGTGATGGCACATATCGGCCTTACACCCCAATCCTTCAATGTGATGGGCGGTTTCAAGACACAAGGGCGCACGCGCGATAGCTGGCAGGTGCTCGAAGATGACGCTCAGGCTGTCACTGAGGCAGGGGCCTTTGCGGTGGTACTTGAAGCGATTGCCGAGCCCCTTGCAGCGCGGATTACCGAACAGGTTCCCATTCCCACCATCGGCATTGGTGCTTCAGCAAAATGCGACGGTCAAATACTGGTCATGGAAGACATGCTCGGCCTGTCCCCGCGTGTGCCCAAATTCGTCCGCAAGTTTGGAGAAGTCGGGCGCTTTATCGAAGAGGCAATTGCGGATTATTCCGCCGAGGTGCGCTCGCGCAGTTTTCCTGCGGAAGAACATACCTATGATGTAAAGGATTGACGGCTCCGTGACGCGGGCGCATAGCAGCATCAAATCTTTGTGCCGTTTACAATTTTCCAACTGGCCATTTGCCATCAAAAGGCCATGAGGCTATTTTACGGCCCCATTAGAAACTGTTGAAACGCATCGGCACAAAAGTTGTCAGGTGCGGGACGTTTGGAGCGCCGGTTTGAGCGAAGAATCTATTTTCCGCGAAGTTGACGAAGAAGTTCGTCAGGAACAGCTTCAAAAGCTTTGGGACAAGTACGGCATTTACCTGATTGCCGCATGCCTGGGCGTGATTGCTGCAGTCAGCGGTATCAAGGGTTGGCAGGCTTGGCAGAAGTCTCAGTCTGAGACCGCGGGCGGGCGCTACCTTGAGGCCATTGATCTGCTCAACGAAGAAAGCACGGATGAAGCCCGTGTCGTCCTCGATGAGCTCGCCAACGATGGTCCAGACGGTTATGCCCTGTTGGCAAGGATCCAGGCTGCAGACGTTCTGACGCGCAGCGGCGATACGGCTGCCGCTTTGGTTCTGCTTGATGAAATTGCTGCGAATGCCGGCTCTGATGATTTGCTGGGTCAGCTCGCCATTATCAAATCGGCCATGATCACTGTTGAAACCATGACCCTGCCGGAAGTTGAAGCAAGGCTTGGAAGCCTGGCAACAGATGAGGGGCCGTGGCTTAATTCGGCCAGGGAAGTTGTGGCGCTGTCAGCCTATCTCTCCGACGATTATGAACGGGCGGACCGGATTTACCTGGACATTCTAAGTGATGCATCAACGCCCACGGGCATCCAGGGCCGTGCCCGCAGAATGCAGGATCTGATTGAGCCACACCTTCAGGCGATGGCTGATCCGACAGACGGTACGCAAGAGAGCCCAGACAACTAGCCGCTCGTTTGCAGTGTAAAGTTACTAAAATTGGAGTTCGGAACAGTGAAGATTTTCGCAGCAGCAAAGCTCATCGTCACATTGACGGCTGCAGCTGTAACTGTCTCCGCGTGTGGCGCCAACGACATTGGTGGCCGCGTCAACAAAATGTTTTTCGGTGAAGAAGACATCATCCTGCCCGGCGAGCGGGAAGAGGTCATGTCGGCCAATCAGGACATTGATGCTGATATAGAGCTCTCCGGTACTCCCGTCGTCGTCCCCGCCGCCTATACCAACACCAACTGGTCGCAGCCCGGGGGGAGTGCCAACAACGCACCACAACATGTCGCTCTGGGGACGCCGCTGGCGCATCTGTGGTCGTCCGATGCCGGTGTGGGATCAACCTCCCAAGGACGCCTGACGGCCAGCCCCATTGTGGATAACGGCCGGGTCTATGCTCTTGACGCGGAAGCGACACTCAGAGCGTTTAACGCTTCGAACGGCAATCTCATTTGGACCAGAGATCTCGTGCCGGATGCGGAGGAAGAAGATGAGGGCTACGGTGGTGGCGTCGCTTCTGATGGCCGAAAGGTCTATGTCACGACCGCCTTTGGCAATGTCATGGCTCTTGAGGCCTCAACCGGCGAACTGGTCTGGGGCAAGCGACTGGATAGTCTGATCCGCTCAGCCCCTGTGGTCGACAACGGTGCGGTGTTTGTCACCACCATCAATAATCAGGTCTACAGCCTGTCGTCCGAAGACGGCTTTACGCTTTGGCGGTACGACGGTCTGGGAGAATCAGCATCGCTCATATCGAGCACCAGTGCAGCGATTGAAGGTGATATCGCGGTCGTCCCCTATACGTCAGGCGAGATTATTGCTTTCAGTGTCAGCGGTGGCTACCCGCTCTGGGGTGACAGCCTGGTTCGCACAGGTGCAAGCAGCTCGCTTGCCGCCATGAACGACATTGCCGGCAGGCCCGTAATCGACGGTGGCCAGGTGTTTGCTGTGAGCCATTCCGGGCGCATGGTTGCGGTTGATCTGCAAAGCGGTTCGCGTCTGTGGTCAAAGAATTTCTCCAGTTCGGAGACACCGTGGGTCGCCGGCACCTACATATTTGCCATTGCGGGCAATCGCACTTTGATGGCCCTGACACGCAACGACGGCAAAGTTCGATGGTCGGTTGAGTTGCCCGCAGGGCAGATCTGGAGTGGCCCCGTACTTGCCGGTGGTCGCCTCATCGCCGTTTCCTCTGAAGGCGTGATGGCGCATGTCAACGTGCAAAGCGGCGCGTTGATCTCGAGCACGGAAATCGGTGACCCGATGTACATTTCTCCCGTGGTTGCAGGAAACACCGTATTTCTGCTGACGGACAACGGATCATTGATCGCAATGCGCTAGAGCGCCGTCAGGCCGGCACAATCAGGTCTGCCCGCTTTACATCTCGCTCTTGATAATTTTCATCCAGCAGCGTACCTGCTGCATGCGCGCTGGGTATTGAAGTGCCCTGAGCTGCATTTTCTGCACTATTTTCGGAAGTTTTGAGATCATGAGTTTCACGGTCGCCATAGTCGGGCGCCCCAATGTTGGGAAGTCGACGCTGTTCAACAGGCTTGTTCGCCAGCGCCTGGCACTGGTCGACGACACCCCTGGCGTGACACGTGATCGCCGTGAGGGGACGGCGACACTTGCCGACCTGACCTTCACCATTATCGATACAGCTGGCCTGGATGATGCTCCCGCCGATTCGCTTTCCGGACGCATGCGCCTGCAGACAGAAGCAGCCGTTGTCGAGGCGGATGCGTGTCTCTTTCTCGTTGATGCCCGAGCTGGAATTACGCCTGTGGACGAGCATTTCTCCAAGTTCCTGAGAAAATCCGAAAAACCGGTTCTGCTTGTTGCCAACAAGTGTGAGGGGAAACGCGCAGGCGATGCTCTCTATGAGGCGTTTTCTCTCGGTTTGGGAGAGGCGATTGCCATATCTGCAGAACACGGTCAGGGATTGACGGAAATATACGATGCACTGCTGCCGTTGGTACGGGC
>JAJFHB010000088.1 GCA_021775795.1 Hyphomicrobiales bacterium
CTCTTCTGAAAGTCGATTTTGACGGTAATGTTCTCGACCAGCAGGTCGGCTACAACAATGCCGGCCACCTGATACATTCAGCGGTTCTCAGAGCCCGCCCCGAAATCAATTTCGTGCTTCACAGTCACACCCGTGCAGGCATCGCTGTTTCGGCCATGAAATGCGGGTTGCTGCCCTTTTCTCAGCACGCCGGCTTGATTTTGGGGACGATTGCCTACCACCCCTACCAGAACGTCAATTCCGCCGAAGACGAGTGCGATATTCTGGCGCGGGATCTTGGCGCCAACTATCTCATGATCATGAATAATCACGGTCTGCTTGCCTGCGGCCGCTCGGCTGCGGAAGCCTTCACCTATCATTACTTCCTGGAGATGTCCTGCAAGATACAGGTTGATGTTCTGCAGTCCGGCGTTGAGACCGTTCAGCCTCCTGAGGCTGAAGTTGAGGGGTTGAAAGCTTTGGGAGATCCCAGCGAACGCGAAGCCATGGGCGAAGGTCACTGGGCCGCGGTCCGGCGGCGCCTGGAACGGACAGATCCCGACTACAAGTCCTGATAAATGCGACGGGACAGGGCACGTTAAGCCGTTTATGGAAGTAACATGTCCCGACGCTCCCGCATTTTAGTCATTCTTGCCGCGCTGGTTCCCGTGATTGGTGCCGTGCTTTGGTATATTGCTGGCAACACAGAAGGACACAATTTTTCTCAATTCTCCGGCTTTCGTGAGTATTTTGCAGAAAATCCTCCAAGCCACGAGTTGCCCGCTGCGGATGAGCAGGCTCTGCTTGAGCGCTACCGTCCCCGTTTCATGCTCCCAAAGGGTCATGCAGGCCTGATCGGATTCTATGAAGACTACATAGCTCAGGGAAAGCTCCGCGATGCTGAAGGTATCGTGCTCTCTGCTTCTCTCGATCAATTGGAACTGAACAATGTCAAGGATGACCCGGGCGTCGTCTTCGAGCACCTGCCAAGCGTGGGTGTGGAGCAGAAGCCGACGGTATTTGCCCGCATAGATTACGACACATTGAAGGTTGCCGACGCAGAGGAGGAGTTGACTTTCCTTACCTATCACGCCGTGTTCAGGCATTCCGGAATTGTTGCCGGGTTGTCCTGGTGGCAGTCGCTTGGCCTGATGTTCGCCGGTGATCTCAACGACTGGCACCAGCTGGATCACTACACAGCCGCAACTCTGGTGCTCAATGCGCAAGGCATGCCCGTTGCCCTGATCGTGCAGCAACACAACCACCAGCGTACTTATGTACTAGGAGAGGGCTATGTGCTGCCTGAGGATGGACGCCCTGTGCTGGACATCGCCATCCGCTCCAACGAGTTGTACCCGCATGCACCGGAGCGGCGGCAACATCGCACAGTCCGTTTTCCTAACCGGAATTCCATGCGCTTCCTGATCGGGGCGGAAGACGCTCCCTGGTTGTCAGGATATGACATTACCGAACCACATGAAGAGGCGGTGTATGAACTGTCATTCCTGCCCCATGACGATGCCTTTTACACCTTCAAGGGTTACCTCGGCGTACAACGTCTGTTGCCCGGACGCAGCGGCCCTCCAGGCGCTGATTACAACACCCTGCCGCAGTTCAAGTCCTTGAGTACCCAACTTGTGGTCGGCTATTGGCGTGAAGGAGATGCCAGCGATATTGCACGGCTTGATGCAGCGCTTGAATCGGATAACTGGATGGAGGCGTTCATGCGTGCACAGGCGCAAATGTTGGCCGTCAATATCGGATGCACAGCGGAGCTGCAACGGGTCTGTGGCTATCAGTGAGGGTTTTCGTCAACAACCCAGATAACGGCGATAGCGAGAGAAAAAAGACCACAAGGCCGGAGACTGTTTGATCCGCGTTTTTGTTCTGAGATACGTCTTGAAACCCATGACAAAGAAGAAGCCACGTAATGTGCGGGGGGCAAGGACGTCGTGCCGCTGAACGATTTCGCTGCACCAGTTCGCCTTGTAGGCATCTTCACCAGCGCCAAAATCAATTTCCACAATACCATTGCGGCTCAAGTGTTCCAGGGAGCGGCGGATCAGCATGCGGCCCGGCCCGAACTTTTCAAGTTGCCCTCCGTCCATGGAAAGTACCATGCCGTGAAAGGTCTGGCCTTGAATGAGGCCCAGATTTACCGCAATGACCCGGCCGCCGAGTTCAAGAGCGGAGAGAAAGACCGACCGGTCGGCGCCCCAGTCGTTGCCGGAAACGAGGCTCTTGTAGAAGTCGCGAATGAAGGCTTCTTCAAAAATGTTGGGAATTCCCTGCTCATTGAGACGTGCTGACTTTTGCGCAATCAAGACATTCAACAGGTCAAGACGTTCATCGCGGGAAACGGCAATACGAAACCGCAAGCCCCCCATCTCAGACAGGCGCCGTTCGCAGCGCCGGTCATTGCTGCGTGCCTTGGCATTGGTGGCGGCATTGTAGATGACATCCCAGTCATCGTTCAGCTCTAGCCTGTAGGCATTGCAGCCGCTGGAGAACAAGGGCAGCCACTGCAGTGGATTGCCTGCCTCCACCTCAAACTGCGGCAGGCCGTATCCGGCAAAAGCATCGACACGAGGCAAAGCGGCAAACACGAGTGACCAGAACTTTTTGCCGTTGGCTTTCGTAACCAGTTCGCGGCAACGTTTCGAAAACAACCCACTATGATAGGACGAGTGCGTACCGCCGGGCCACACCATCACCCGGAACGGACCTCTCCGCTCCACCGACAGGGGCAGAATGAACAGGGGAGCACCGGAAGCCTCATAACCCACGGCAATGACAGGTGAGCGGTTTGTCTGACCACGCGAAGCCTCATACCAGGATTTTACCCAGGCAAAGTCGCAAAAGGG
The DNA here is from genome assembly GCA_021775795.1 of Hyphomicrobiales bacterium. Taxonomy (GTDB): domain Bacteria; phylum Pseudomonadota; class Alphaproteobacteria; order Rhizobiales; family JAJFHB01; genus JAJFHB01. The sequence continues at coordinate 2,844 of JAJFHB010000088.1, forward strand.
CGTCTGAGCGGTAGACTGCAGGGCTTTCCAATCCGCAGCAACATCGCCGGGCCGTGCAACCACCTTGACGGAAAGGCCGGCAAACTCTCCAGCGAACTCCATCGCCGCAGCGATGTGTCCGCCTGTGCCATGTGGAGCCAACTCCGCTTCCAAACTACTCATCTTTGTTCGCCAATTGTTTCAATTTGGGACCTGCACCGTCGTGCAGCCGTAAAATGATCAGTATGCAAACTCTGTGCGACTCTCACGAAGTTCTCACAAACACGCGACCAATTTGGTTAACGGGCATCCAAATCAACGGGAGGCGGTCTGACCTGCGCGCAATAAAAAAGGGGCCGCCCGAAGGCAGCCCCTTAAATTCGGCTATGTGCCTGATGCTTACATCATGCCGCCCATGCCGCCCATGCCACCCATATCGGGCATGCCGCCACCGGCGCCGCCACCAGCGCCCTTTGGCTCTGGCTTGTCGGCGACCATGGCTTCGGTCGTGATCAGAATGCTTGCAACAGAGGCTGCATCCTGAAGAGCGATCCGAACCACTTTGGTCGGGTCCATGATGCCGCGTTCCACGACATCGCAATATTCCTCGTTCTGGGCGTCGAAACCAAAGTTGCCCTTTTTCTCGAGGATCTTGCCAACAACAATCGAACCTTCAACACCGGAGTTTTCAGAGATCTGGCGCACAGGTGCTTCCAGAGACTTCGCAACGATGTTGATGCCGGCCTGAATGTCGGCATTGTCGGAAGTGAGCGCCTGTACGGCCTTCTGGGCACGCAGGAGAGCAACGCCACCGCCGGGAACAATGCCTTCTTCAACGGCAGCGCGGGTTGCATTGAGCGCGTCATCGACACGATCCTTGCGTTCCTTCACTTCCATTTCGGTAGCACCGCCGACCTTGATCACTGCAACACCGCCGGCGAGCTTCGCCAGACGTTCCTGCAATTTTTCGCGGTCATAATCGGAAGACGTTTCTTCAGCCTGCGCACGGATCTGCGAGCAACGGGCCTGAATGTCTTTCTTGTCGCCGGCTCCATCAACGATTGTTGTATCGTCTTTGGATGTGCTGACGCGCTTGGCTGTGCCGAGCATGTCAATGGTGACATTTTCCAGCTTGATGCCGAGATCTTCAGAGATCACCTGGCCGCCGGTGAGGATAGCAATATCCTCGAGCATGGCCTTGCGGCGATCACCAAAGCCCGGTGCCTTGACGGCTGCAATCTTCAGGCCGCCACGCAGCTTGTTGACGACGAGGGTCGCAAGGGCTTCGCCTTCGACATCTTCTGCGATGATGAGGAGCGGACGTGATGACTGTACGACCGATTCCAGAATTGGCAGCATGGCCTGCAGGTTGGAAAGCTTCTTCTCGTGCAGCAGAATGTAGGGATCGTCGAGTTCGGCGATCATCTTGTCTGCATTGGTGATGAAGTAGGGTGAAAGATAGCCGCGATCAAACTGCATGCCTTCGACCACGTCGAGCTCGCTTTCGAGGCTCTTTGCTTCTTCAACCGTGATCACGCCTTCATTGCCAACTTTCTGCATGGCATCCGCAATCATGTTGCCGATTTCGGCTTCGCCGTTGGCGGAGATTGTGCCGACCTGAGCAACTTCCTCGGAAGATTTAACCTTCTTGGAGCGGCCTGTAAGGTCTTTGATAGCGACAGCAACGGCCTGTTCGATACCACGGCGCAGATCCATCGGGTTCATGCCGGCGGCAACAGACTTTGCACCTTCGCGGACGATGGCCTGGGCCAGAACCGTAGCAGTGGTTGTGCCGTCACCGGCGATGTCGTTGGTCTTTGACGCAACTTCACGGACCATCTGAGCGCCCATGTTCTCGAACTTATCTTCAAGTTCGATTTCCTTGGCCACCGTAACACCGTCCTTTGTGGTGCGCGGTGCACCAAAGGACTTGTCCAGAACCACGTTGCGGCCTTTCGGGCCAAGCGTCACCTTGACGGCATTGGCAAGAATATCGACGCCGCGCAGCATACGCTCGCGGGCATCAGCGCCAAACTTAACTTCTTTAGCACCCATAGTACTTTAACTCCTAAATTTCCGGGTCAAGTGAAAGGCTTCAGCCTTCAATGACACCCATGATGTCGGTTTCTTTCATGATCAGGAGTTCTTCGCCGTTCAGCTTGACTTCCGTACCTGACCACTTGCCGAAAAGGATCTTGTCGCCTTTGCCAACTTCGAGCGGCTGCAAAGAGCCGTCGTCGCTGCGTGCACCGTTGCCAACCGCAATGATTTCACCCTGCATGGGCTTTTCCTGTGCGGTGTCGGGAATGATGATCCCGCCGGCAGACTTGGTGTCTTCTTCAACCCGGCGTACGAGGACGCGGTCGTGGAGAGGACGCAGATTCATTCTCACTTCTCCTAGAAATGTAACTGATAATTTGGTTTCGTGTGGTTTTCCCTTGAGCAGTATGGCTAAGTGCCTGATGCTCTTTCTTGGGGTTGTTGGCACTCCTAACGAATGAGTGCTAACAATCAAAGGGGAGATACGAACTCTGTACCCTGATGTCAAGGGTTTGGGGATCAAAAAAGTGGCGTTTGGTTACCGCGTGCACCGCAGCAAAGAGGGGACAGGGACTTATGACGTATCCGGACTGGGATCAGGTCAAGAGCGACGCATGGGACGGCTCTTATGCGCTTTCGGACAATTTACCGATGATCGACAAGGAAACACCGACATTTATGGGCCAGCCACATGCCAAAGACGCGGCAGGCCTTCAAGGGGCAGATGTGGTCATTATCGGGGCGCCTTATCTGGCTGGCACCGGCGACTATGCCGGTGTTGCGCGCGAACACTGGCTTGCCGGCCCTCAGCGTATACGGCAGCAATCCTGCCGCTATCGCTCAGGCTATATTCAGGACTTTGATCTCGACATTTTTGAGCATCTGAAAGTCGTTGATTACGGCGATGTGGATTGCAATGTGCTGGAGCAGACCGCAGACAATGTGCTGGCGGCTCAGGCGAAGGTGGAAGCGAAAGTCAATGATGTTCTGGCTGCCGGTGCAATTCCGATTGTCATCGGACAGAATTCGCCCTGCGGCTCCTTCGCCATTGCCAAATCAACTTCAGAGCATCTGAGCGGCAATGTCGGCATGGTCAGCCTCGACACGCACTGGGATGCGGCAGATCTGGATTACCTTACCGGTGACCCGCGTATTGCCGGCTCTTCGAGCTGGAAATACAAAACATATGAATTCCTGAAAAACTTCAAACTCCCCAATCTGGTTGAGATCGGCGAGCGCGGCATGATGGAAGATAAGGAACGCATCCGCGAACTGATTAGCGGTGGCGCTAAATTCTACTCTATGTGGGACGTGCGGACCCGGCTTGGCATCAACGGGCTTTGTGATGAACTCGCACACGCCTACGAGGGCACAGACGGGGTATATGTGCACTTTGATATGGATGTCATAGGTGGCGCCGGGCCGGCACCAGGTGACATTCTCGGTGAATTGTCAGAACCCATTGGCATGAGTGACTATGAAGTCATCCGTATTGCCCACGAGATCGGCAAACGTGGCCTGACGTCCATGTCGTTTATCTGCATTCCTCCCGGATCAAACTCGATCTACCGGCTGATCGTCTATATCATCGCCTATCTGATGGCCGGGCTGGTGAAAGGCGGGCAACGGGGCTAAGAGATCCGCATCAAACGCCGATCAGATGCAGTTACTTCCCGAGGTGCTGTCTGTACTGTCGCCTTGCGCGTGCTCCAGCAGTTCGTTTTCGGTGTCTGACAGGATCCAGCCGTCTATCACGACCGTGCGACCGGACTGATAATCCGCCGTGGCGCGCCGCCGCCACGCCTGTCGCGCTCGTTCACAGGCGCTGAAAAGCGCCTTCAGTCCGTTTGCTGTCAGGTGTCCTGTGAAGCCGAGAGCAGTCACGCCCGTACCGGCGATGGCAATCATGGCTGTCAGTAAGGTTCGTCGTTTCATCTTCTGTTTCGGTTCCCCGGCTGTCAGCTTGTTGTGGCGATGAGATGGTGAACCAGCCTGTCAGCAAGCGCCAGAATGTTTAGTGTAGGGTTGACGTGATCAGAAGTTGCGAAAACCGAACTGCCGGCAACGTGAAGGTTTTCAAGTCCGTGTACCCGGCAATTTGTATCGACGACGCCGGTGCGGGCATCATTCGACATGGCCGTGGTTCCCATAGGGTGGTGCTGGATGCGGGTTTCCGCATGTTCCAGGAACGACTCTGCACTAGAATGTAAAAGCCGAGGCCGAACACCTCCGCATTGTGCGATCAGGCCGGAAAAGACGTTGATGGCCCTCCAACAAGCTCGGCGCTGGCTTTCGTCAATCGTCCAGTGCAGGCGTGCCAGCGGTTGACCGAGCACATCGGTTTTTTCGGAAAGAGCAACATAACTGTCGTCATGCGGCAGTTGTTCAAAGGCGAATTCAGGAACGCTGCGGCGATAGCGCTTCGTCCCGCCGTGCAGAAGGCGATCAAGGTTGTCTATGTTTTCGCCAACTTCCTCTGCGGCTTCCGATTTGCCCCAGAAAAACACCGCAAATCGCGGCAGCTCAAATTGTTCGAACAAAGCCTCGTCAAGACTGTAGGCAGAAAGATTGTTCATGTTGGCGGAAGCTTCCCGCCAAACCGTGTCCTGCAATGGAAAATTATCGTCGAGAAACAATTCAACGCCTGCGAATTTCGGGTGCTCCTGAAAGGCCAGTCCGGTTCGTCCGTGTCGCCCACTGAAGGGATTGCCGGGCATGAGGTCTCGAGCGGACACAAGCATCAGGCGCGCGTTTTCGATGCCACCGGTCGCAAGTATCAGATTTCGAACTGGCAGTCGCTGGATCAGGCGCGGTGCGATTTGCGCGACCTCTATCTCAGACACCCTCTGTCCGGAGGGGGCGAGATGCAGGTTCGTTGCCCGATGTGACGGCAGAAGGTGCACCGCTTCACTGGTTTCGATCCAGGGTCTCAGGTCACCGTTCAGCCGGCTTACTCTTTGCGCTATGGCAAACTTGAGGGCCGTCAAACCAGTATTTGGACCCGGCAGGAAACCATCAGCCGGCGCATCATAAATTGTGTCGTCCGGTCCGTGCGCTTGGTGTAACCAGGCCTTTGCCGCATCTAGATGCGGCTCGAATTCTGCAAATGCGATTGGCCAGCCAGGGCAATCCAGGTAGGGACGTTCCGCAAAAACCTTCGCCGACATGGGACGGGACTGACCGGCCCAGTGGCCGGAGGTTCCGCCAAACGCAGCCAGACGCTCACTCAACGGGAGATAGTCTATTCCCGTCGCATCGATCTCGTAATAACCCCGGCCCTCGTTGTGCGGCTGATCCAGCGGTCCCTGCTCAATGATGAGAGACCGGAACCCGGCCTTTTCAAGTGCCTCGGCAATGTACAGACCCGCAAATCCTGACCCTATGATGGTGAAATCATAGGGGTCATTGGGCAGTGCTGAGAGGCTGGGAAATATCATCGTGGAACCAGATGCCGGAACGGGTCGTCAGGCAGTGCAAACAAAGGTCATGGTTCTGATCCTGCGGTCCGACAGGTTTCGCACCTGATTTTTGACCATCGCAGGAAAATCGGCGCCTAGAAACGTGTCAAATGTAACCGGTGGAGGCCCTGATGTTGCTATGCCGGCGGCCATCTTTTCAAACCAGGCTTGGCTCTCATCGGTTGAGTCGTGAATTCCCCGGACCTCAAACCCAGCCGTTGTCAGCAACGCCTGCATTTCATCGCCTGTTTCCAGGTGACTGATCGACGGCTCCCGAGCCCAGGGAACCGGGAAAAGCACATCACCACCCTCGCCCTGGAGGACATCATAAACGGCAAATACAGCGCCGGGCTTCAACACACGCTGCGCCTCTGCATACATTCTGTCCTTGGCTGCGATGTTCATGGCGACATGGATTGTCATCGCTGCATCGAATTCATTGTCTGCAAACGGCAGTTCCGTCGCATCGCCCTGCTGGAAAGCTACAATGTGGTTCAAACCGACCCATTCGGACAGAGAAGTTGCAGCGTCGCAAAATGCCGGCGTCAGATCGACGCCCGTAACGTGGCAGCCGGTTTCCTCAGCGACAGTCCGCGCAGGACCTCCCAGACCACTGCCGATATCCAGGACACGGCTTTCGGGACCTAATTGCATCGTGCGGGCAAGTTCAAGCGTCGCCTTGCGGCCGCGAATGTGAAACTCATCGACGGCTGCCAGATCGGAGGTCGTCACTGTCGATAAACTTTTTCCGGCGCGCTGAAGGCGTTCCGCGATGACCTCGGTTAACTTCCGGTCACCGCCATAGTGGTCCGCTACAGTATCATTCATGTTCTTCTCCGGTCTGATCAAACAGGTCCCCAAGGATGCTAGGTCGTTTGCGGTTGCTGGTCCATGGGCGCGTTGGCTGGTACATTAACGCCAATGCACTCGCCGCCGTTGAAGTGCAGGTGCGTCCGTGAAATACTTCTGCCGTAATTCAACGCCAGTTTACCCGCCGACAAATGCAATCCAGAGGTTCTCATGAAGCCAGTACGCAACGCTGCCTTGTTTGCTCTTGCCGCAGCATTCCCATTTGCAAGTGTGTCAGCCGACGACACACCCAACCTGCATCCCCTTGAGGCAGCTTGTGTGGAATACGAGGTGAGTGGTGATCTGCAGACGGGAACCGTCACCAAGTGTCACCGCGACTATGGTTACGAACAGTATGAAATACAAATGCTCACAATGAGTATTGCCGGCATGTCCCAGTCGACCAGCCAGCACAACATCACGATCGGCGACACGATATACGCCTTTGACCTGTCGACCAACACAGGAACGAAAACGATCAACCCCATGTATGAGGACATTGTTGCCTCAATGCAGAACACCAGCCCGGAAGAGATGGGGAAATCAATGGTCGCTGCCATGGGGTTCGCGCCAACGGGTGAGACGGAAACGGTTGCCGGCGAAACATGTGATGTCTACGCCTCACCGCAGCTCGGTTCGACCTGTCTGACAGCGGGCGGTCTCGTACTTCGGCAATCGGTTTTTGGAGACGTGCGCATCGCGACAAGTGTTGCCATTGGTGACGGTGGAGATGACGCCAACTACCGACTGCATGAAACCGTTCCGATTACTGATGGGCCGGACTTGTCCAACATTCTGAATCAATAGGTTCTCAGGTGATTGCAGGCTTGGAAGCATGACGTTTGGTCAAAAAGAGATAGCGGCCGCTGCCGAACTTCTCACAAAGGCGCGCCTCGACAATGCGGTAATTGACGCCATTCCTGAGGCCATTCGCCCCGGCAATCTGGCGGAAGCTTATGCGGTTCAGGATGCCTTCATACAATCCCTGGGCTGGGAGATTGGTGGCTGGTATTGCGCCTGCACGAATGTTTCCATACAGAAACTTCTCAGCCTTGATGAGCCTTACTATGCTCGTCTTTTCAAGGATCACATCTTTGCAAGTCCGTGCGTGTTGAGGTCGGCTGATTACCCGCCCATGGTGCTTGAGTGTGAATTCGGTTTTCGCCTCGGCGCAGATTTGCCAAGCCGCGAAGAGCCGTACAGTCGTGAGGAAGTCGAAACGGCCATCGCGGCAGTTCATCCAACAATTGAGGTTGTGGCCGGGCATTTGAAAGACTGGCCAAATCAGGATGTCTGGTCCGTCATCGCAGACAACGGTACCGATGGAGCACTTATCTGTGGCGAGGGCGTTGCGGATTGGCGCAAATTGGATCTGACCAACATGCCGGTCACACTGAAAGTGAACGGAAAGATTGAGCGCGAAGGCGCGGGCATCAATGTGCTGGGTGATCCGGTTGCTTCCTTCGTCTGGCTCGTCAACGCGCGGGCGCGGGACGGAGAGGGGCTCAAGTCAGGTCACATCCACAATACAGGCACTGCAACGGACATTTTCTGGGTCAGTCCTGGAGACGATGTTGTCGCGAGTTTCGCAGGCCTTGGAAATGTTCAGTTGAGAGTTTCTCCGGACTGATCCTACTTGCTGGGACTCAATGTTGATTGGCTGGAAGCTTGAGGTAATCGCTTGCTGGACACCGGTGGAGTCGAATCGTAGGTTATCAAAATCTTGAACGGAACGGTTGGGTGGCAGGTGCCCTCGGAGCGACAGGAACGGAGGCTTGCGGCCATTCTGGCAACTGACATGGTCGCGTATTCGCGGTTCATGGAAGCTGACGAGACCGGCACGTTGGCGGCACTGAATGAGCGCCGCCGTGAAATCATTGACCCGGCAATCACTGACCATCGTGGCCGCATCGTCAAGACCACGGGCGACGGTCTGTTGGTAGAATTTGCCAGTGTGGTTGATGCGGTTGGCTGCGCGGTTTCCTTTCAACGGGCCATGGCTGCACGCAACGACGGTATTCCGGAAGACCAGCAAATACGCTTCCGTGTCGGCATCAATCTTGGTGACATCATTGTTGAGGGCAATGACATCTTCGGCGAGGGTGTCAACATTGCCGCGCGCATCGAATCTCTGGCGGAGCCCGGTGGTGTTTCTGTCTCTGCTGCAGTTCATCAGCAGTTGAAGTCAAAAATCGACATAGAATACGAAGATCAGGGTCTTCAGAGCGTCAAGAATATTGAAGAACCCATACACATCTACAAGCTGCTGCTTGAGCCCCAAAACAAGGAAGTTGAAGCGGCAGTCACTCCTTCAGTTGGGATACGGCCTATGCCCGCCGTGGCTTTTGCCGTGGTGCTGGTGTTTTGTCTGTCAGCGGGCGCTCTCTGGTGGAATTACGGCGCACCAGATCCGGAACCTGCGGGGCCAGATGATAGCATTTTGTCGGCAACAGATGACCGCACCATAGCGGTGCTGCCGTTTCAGAACCTCTCGAATGATGAAGCGCACGACTATTTTGCAGATGGAATTGCTGAAGACATTATCACGGACCTGTCGAAGATCGCCGGCCTCTTTGTGATCGCGCGCAACACGTCGTTTCAGTATCGGGACGGGTCCGAAGATCTTGTCCAGGTCGGGCGTGACCTTGGGGTCAGATATATACTGGAAGGATCTGTTCGCCGCGCCGGTGATCAAGTGCGCATCAACGCGCAGCTCATCGATGCATCGACGGGTGGCCATGTCTGGGCGGAACGCTATGACGGCACGATGGATAATGTGTTCGCGGCTCAGGATAGGGTTACCGACCTCATCATAGGTGCCCTGCGCGTTCAGCTCACACCATCGGAGCAGAAGGCTATCGACGAGCACGGCACGGACAAGCCGGACGCCTATGATGCCTACTTGCGTGGGTTGAGACTAATATCCGATCGGCGCCGGCTTGATGTGGAGGCAAATGATGCTGCACAGGCTGCGTTTATGGAAGCCGTTCGTATCGACCCGGAATACGCACTCGCGTATGCCGGTCTCGCCTGGGCGAAATGGCTCTACATTGAAACCGTGAGCGAACAATTTCCTTATCAGGAGATAGCGGACCTGGCAGAACGGTCGATCAGCATCACAGACAACGCCTTGGCACACAGAGCGTTAGCGAAACAGTATTTCGCGCCAATGGGTTTTTGGTCCACAAGTACGAGCCAGCCAGAGCTGGCCGTTCTCGAGCTCGAAAGCGCGCGCAAACTGCAGCCGAACGATCCCGACGTGCTCGCAGATCTGGCGATGGGATTGCCGTTTGTCGGCCGCCCGGAAGAGGCTATAACGCTCCTGCAAAGAGCACGTGAGTTGAACCCCAATCATCCCACCTGGTACTTCGCGCCGTTGGGGATAGCCTTGCTGTTAAATGGCGAGGCAGAGCGCGCCGTTGAGCATTTGCGTATCTGGACGGAAGCTAACGAGCACTGGCAAACACCCTACATTTTTCTGGCTTCCGCGCTCGGCAACGCGGGTGACATTGCAGCCGCCCAAGTGGCGCTGGACAAGTACCATGACATGTGGGGTTACGTTTCCACACTCCGCGCGGTCCGCACGCACTGGGTGATGGATGCAGACGAGGAAGAAATTTTTATGAACGGGCTTCGCCTCGCTGGCATGCAGGAAACTGTGATCCAGGAAGAAATCAAGTGAAGTGCCCGTATAGGTTATCCGCAAACACGGGCACGAAGAAA
>JAJFHB010000089.1 GCA_021775795.1 Hyphomicrobiales bacterium
ATGCCCGATGTCTTCAACTGGCTGGGCATCACGCGTATCGATCGTTTTGTCTCGATGAGCGACATGAAGCATGACGCCCTGGTTGCCCAGGGCATTGAGATTGGCGAGAGGGTACCCATCCCCGACGAGTTGATCCCGCCGGACGCCCGTGTCGAAATGGACGCGAAAAAGGCGGCAGGCTATTTCGTCGACGAGACCGTATCCAAACCAACTGACCTCACCGAGGCACAGGGGCGCGACCTTGACGATTACTGACACCAGACGGGCCGATCCCTCCGTTGCGAGTATGATGACGCCAGAAGCCGTGCGCGACCGCTGCGCACAGATTTATCAAAAAGGCCTGGCGGGTGATCTTGAACATTTCACTGTTCACCCGGAACGGTACACAGCAACGGCAGCGTTTGTTGCAGAAACCATCCAACACAACTACCCAAGCCTTGAAATCCCCTATCACGCGCGCTGGCGCCATTTTATCGCTGGGAAGCGCGACCTCGCGGTAGAGCTTTTGGCAGAGCTGCCCATCGGCAGCGACGAACGAGCCCGGGCTCAGTTTGATCTCGCCATAAGTTCTGTGTTGGTGGATGCAGGTGCCGGGGATCGCTGGCGCTACTCCCATGCCTCAACCGGCACCGAGATGGGACGCTCCGAGGGTCTGGCACTGGCAAGTCTTGATGCCTTTGGCAGCGGCCTCTTTTCCAGCGATCCGGACAATCCATTGCAGGTGGATGCAAACGCCCTTGTCTCCCTCGATACAACCGCATTCGAACACGCCTTTCAGGTCGGAGCAGAAAACCCACTCATCGGCACACAAGGCCGCGTCAGCCTCCTGAACCGCCTTGGTCAAATGCTGTTGTCGCGCCGTGACCTGTTCACCGCAAACAGCCCACGCCCTGGACATCTCTTCGATATCCTGAAGGCACGCAGCCGCTCAGACCGATTGCCGGCACGCGAAATCCTCATCGCTATTCTCGATGCCTTCGGGCCCATTTGGCCTGGCCGGCTAAGCATCGACGGTCTGAATCTTGGAGACACATGGCGCCACAGCGCCATCGATGCCGACGGCCCCACCGCAGACCTCGTACCCTTTCACAAACTTTCCCAGTGGCTTTCCTATTCGCTGGTCGAGCCGTTGCTTGAAGCTGGCATAGAGGTTACCGGGCTTGATCAACTTACAGCTCTTGCCGAATATCGAAACGGTGGCCTCCTGATAGATTGCGGCGTGCTTTCGCCTCGTCAGGACAGAGCTCTGCAACTAGCCTTCGCTCCCGGCGACGAGATCATCGTCGAATGGCGCGCCTTGACGATCAGCATCATCGATGAGCTTGCACACGAGATCCGTGCTGTACTGTCTCTCGACGCTGAGAAGCTGCCTCTGGCAAGCATTCTTGAAGGCGGGACCTGGGCTGCAGGACGCCGCATTGCAGCGCAAAAGCGCGATGGCGGCGGGCCACCTATCAAAATTGAAAGCGACGGGTCCGTCTTTTGACGGAACACAAGGGAGAAACACGCAATGACCAGCAAACTGACAATCGTCGACCACCCGCTCATACTGCACAAGCTGACATTGATGCGTGACAAAGGTACGCCCTCAGCCGTTTTTCGGCAGTTGCTGCGCGAAATCAGCCTGCTTCTCACCTATGAAGTTCTGCGCGATCTGCCGATCACAAGCCGCAGCATCGAAACCCCATTGGAAGAAATGGAAGCGCCGATCCTGAAGGGCAAGAAACTTGTGTTTGTCTCCATCCTGCGCGCCGGCAACGGCCTCCTCGACGGCATGTTGGATCTGGTGCCTTCTGCCCGCGTCGGGCATGTCGGCCTCTACCGCGATCCAACCACTTTGCGGGCCGTTGAGTATTACATGAAGGTGCCAGACGATATTTCCGAGCGGCGGGTGATCGTCGTTGACCCGATGCTTGCAACCGCAAACTCAGCCTCTGCTGCCGTCAGCAGACTGAAGGAGGTTGGCGCCACAGACCTGCGGTTTGTCTGCCTGCTTGCAGCCCCCGAAGGCATCGAGGCCTTCTCCCTGGCGCATCCCGATGTGCCGATCTATACGGCAACATGCGACCGCGGCCTCAACGATCATGGCTACATCGTTCCAGGCATTGGTGATGCAGGCGATCGCATGTACGGAACAAAATAGCCTCAACCGCGATGCAGTGGTTCCCTGAAATCGATCCCTGTTCTAGAAACAGGGCTCATTTGCATGGCAAGGCGTATTAGGGAGGATGCAATGCACGGTCTGATGATGGACGACGCGCTTCTGATCAGCAATCTGATCGAGTATGCAGCTGACTATCATGGCGATAGGGAAATAGTCTCCCGGACCGTTGAAGGTCCGATCCACCGCTACACCTATTCGCAGGCGAGCCAGCGAAGCAAACAGCTTGCAAACGCCCTTGAAGCCCTGAACATCAAACTCGGTGACCGCGTCGCTACCATTGCCTGGAACGGCTATCGGCACTTCGAGCTTTATTACGGCATCTCAGGCATGGGCGGTGTCTGCCACACCATCAACCCAAGACTTTTTCCCGAACAGCTGATCTACATCATCAACCACGCGGAAGATAAGCTCGTCTTCCTTGATCTCACATTCGTGCCGCTGCTCGAGGCGCTGCAGGACAAGCTGCCAAAGGTCGAAGGCTATGTGATCATGACCGACGCCGCGCACATGCCTGACACGGCTCTGAAAAATGTCATGTGCTATGAGGACCTGATTGCCGCCCAGTCAGACACCTATTCATGGCCGCAGCTTGATGAGCGCTCAGCCGCCGCAATGTGCTACACATCCGGCACCACCGGCAATCCTAAAGGTGCCCTCTACAGCAACCGCTCAACCGTACTGCACACCATGTTTGTCTGCGGCACGGATATCTTCGGTGTCTCCGGAAAAATGACGATCCTTCCGGCGGTCCCCATGTTCCACGTCTATGCCTGGGGCTTTCCCTATGCCGCAACCATGGTGGGTGCAAAGCTCGTCTTCCCCGGTGCTGCTTACGACGGCGCCTCCATGTATGAGCTCCTTGATACAGAACAAGTCACAGCAACCGCCGGTGTGCCAACCATATGGCTCATGTTGCTCGACTATCTGAAAAAAGAGGGCAAAACTCTGCCTCACCTTGAAATGGCCGGCATCGGCGGCGCGGCAACGCCTTTGTCCATGATTGAAGCCTTTGAAGATGACCATGGCGTTCGCGTGCATCATGCCTGGGGCATGACGGAACTGAGCCCGGTCGGGACAACCGCGCGATTGAACCCCCGCGTCGAAGCCCTGCCAACTTCAGAACGCCGCAAATATCAGGTGAAACAGGGCCGCGCCGTACACGGCGTGAAAATGAAAATCATTGATGACGCCGGCAATGAACTACCACGCGACGGCGTTGCCTTCGGTGAACTTGCCGTCCGCGGCCCCTGGGTGATCAGCGAGTATTTTGGCGACCCTGATGCATCCGCCTCTCAGTTCACCGGGGATGGCTGGTTTCTTACCGGCGATGTGGCGACCCTAGACAGCGAAGGCCACATGCAGATTGTGGACCGCTCAAAAGACGTCATCAAATCAGGCGGTGAGTGGATTAGTTCCATCGATCTCGAGAACACAGCGGTCGGCCACGAAGGCGTCGCCGAAGCTGCCGTAATCGGCCTCCCGCACCCCAAATGGGATGAGCGGCCTTTGATGATCGTTGTGCGGGCTGACGGGTCCGACCCCTCGCCCCAGGAAATTCTGGACTACCTGTCTGACAAAGTTGCCAAATGGTGGCTGCCCGACGATGTCGTTTTCATCGATGAACTGCCGCACACGGCCACCGGCAAAATTGCAAAGATCCCGTTGCGGGAACAATTCAAAGACCATCAGTTTTCGACGGCCTGAGGCTGCACCCAACCAAAGTGAGTTCTTTCACATGAATTTCGATTACACCGAAAAAGTTCAGCAGCTTGAAGCCAAGCTGTCGGGCTTCATGAACGAAGTTGTCTATCCCAATGAGCAAAAGTTCTTCGATCAGCTTGCAGCGCAGGAAGACCGTTGGCTGGTTCCTTCGGTCATGGGTGAGATGAAGGCGCAGGCCCGTGATGCCGGATTGTGGAATTTGTTTCTGCCGGAAAGCGGACATGGCGCTGGATTGACGAACCTTGAGTACGCGCCGCTTTGCGAAATCATGGGGCGCTCACCGATCGCCCCGGAAGTGTTCAACTGTTCCGCTCCCGACACCGGCAACATGGAAGTGCTGGAGCGCTATGGCTC
>JAJFHB010000090.1 GCA_021775795.1 Hyphomicrobiales bacterium
CGTAGCACGGAAGGTGAGGGCCGTGTCTTCGCCATCGATCTGCAGGTGATGGAAACCATTGCCGGTGTCGAAGCTGCAGTCGTGGATTTCATGGAACCCGATGCGGAAGATCGCATTCTCGCTATGCTGGGCGGGCTGCGCGCAGACATCGTTCTGTCCGATATGGCCGCACCGTCTACAGGCCACAAGGGCACCGATCATCTGCGCATTATGGCTGTGTGTGAAACTGCCCTGCATTTCGCCTGCAAAATTTTGGCACGTGAAGGGGTTTTTCTGGCCAAAGTGCTGCAGGGTGGAACCGAGCATGCGCTGCTGGAGGCAATGAAACGTAACTTCACCGCCGTAAAGCATGTAAAGCCAGCCGCCAGCCGTCAGAATTCCTCCGAGCTATACGTCATTGCGACAGGATTCCGGGGGCCGGAACCCGACTCTGAAACCGAGAGTTAGTCCTGAATAATTCCGGTTTTGCACAGGTTGAATGGCGCTTTGCTTTTGTCGCAATCCGGTGTTAAAGACGGTTGCCAACCAAGGGAATCGCTGCAACCAGACGACATTCGGCAGCAGACGGTTCATTCGGTATCGAGGAAGCCCATAGCAGGCTAGGAGGTTGGCATATGGCCACTGCGCCGCGTGCGAAATCCATAGAAGAATATCTTACGTTTGACGACGTGCTGTTGCGTCCGGGCGCATCCGATGTGATGCCGGCCGAGGCCGACACCAAAACCCGCGTCACGAATGATATTGACCTCAATATTCCCGTCATGTCTTCGGCTATGGACACGGTTACCGAAGCTCCACTCGCGATCGCTATGGCGCAGGCGGGGGGAATCGGTGTCGTGCACAGGAACATGGAGCCGAACGTGCAAGCTGAGCACGTCCGTCGCGTCAAGAAGTTTGAATCCGGAATGGTGGTCAATCCGGTCACCATCACCCCGGATGAAAGCCTCGCTGACGCCCTGGATCTGATGGTCAGGCACAAGATTTCCGGAATTCCAGTGACAGAGCGACGGGTCAACGGAAATGGCGCTGGCAAATTGGTGGGTATCGTCACCAACCGCGATCTGCGCTTTGCCACCAATCCCAAGCAACTCGTGCGCGAGTTGATGACGCACGAAAACCTTGTCACCGTCAGTGAAAGTGTGGACCAGGTAGAGGCCAAACGGCTGCTGCACCAAAACCGCATTGAAAAACTGCTTGTTGTCGATGAAGACTATCAATGCGTTGGCCTGATTACCGTCAAGGATATGGAAAAGGCGAGGCTGCACCCGGACGCCTGTAAGGATGAGCACGGACGGCTGAGGGTCGCTGGAGCGACCGGCGTGGGAGACAAGGGTATGGACCGGGTCGAGCGCCTTCTCGATGCGGGTGCTGACCTCATTGTGGTGGATACGGCGCACGGCCACTCCTCACAGGTTATCGAAACAGTGAAGCGCATCAAGCGCATGAGCAATGTTGCCCGTGTCATGGCCGGCAATGTTGCAACCGCTGATGCAACTAAAGCGCTGATCGATGCAGGAGCGGATTCCATCAAGGTTGGTATTGGCCCCGGATCCATTTGCACGACGCGCATTGTTGCCGGCGTCGGCGTACCGCAGCTCTCGGCCATCTTCGAATGTGTACATGGCGCTGCAGACAGTGATGTTCCCGTCATTGCGGACGGCGGCATCAAATATTCGGGCGACATGGCAAAAGCAATCGCTGCAGGTGCTGAGTGCGTCATGATCGGTTCGCTGTTTGCGGGAACAGATGAGAGCCCAGGCGAAGTCTTCCTGTATCAGGGCCGAAGCTACAAGGCCTACAGGGGCATGGGCTCGGTAGGCGCGATGGCGCGTGGCTCTGCTGACCGCTATTTCCAGCAGGATATTCAGGAAACACTGAAGCTGGTTCCCGAAGGCGTCGAAGGGCAGGTGCCGTACAAGGGGCCCATGTCCAGTGTGCTGCATCAACTGGTTGGCGGCCTGCGTGCCGCGATGGGTTACACGGGCTGCGGCTCCATTGAAGCCTTTAGAACTCAGACAGATTTTATACGCATTACGTCCGCTTCGCTGCGGGAAAGTCATGTGCACGATGTGACCATTACCCGGGAAACGCCAAACTATCCCGGTCACTCATAGTCGTTCTTTTGTTCATCTGTTCGCGTTTCACAGGCTGCCTCTTGAAAACAGGCGGCGGGATAAGGATTCTATTTCATGCACTTGGGGGGACGCATTCAAGCTGCCATTGAAGTGCTTCAAGAAGTTGAAAACAAACACCGCCCGGCAGGAGATGCCTTGCGGGATTGGGGCAGGGCACATCGATTTGCCGGATCGGGAGATCGGGCTGTGATCGGCAATCTGGTGTTTGATGCCCTGCGCAAGCGGCGCAGCCTCGCCCAACTTATGGCCGATGACGGAGCAAGGGCAGCAATACTCGCCGTTGTCGCACGAGAGTGGGCGGTAACGGTCGAGACGCTTGAAGCGGCATGTGCGGATCCGCACGGGCCCGATAACCTGTCTGCCGACGAACGAGACCGGTTGAGCGGGGAGAGCAATGCACCAACTGCCGGCTCCCCGATGCTGGACATCCCTGAATGGCTGTCTGCCCAGTTTGGACAGGTGTTTGGTGACGATTTGCAGGTTGAATGCGCAGCTTTGGGAGATCGACCACCCATCGACTTGCGCGTCAATTCACTCAAATCCACCCGGGAAAAAGTGCTGAAGGCACTCTCGCGTTTCGGCGCAAAAGCCTGTTTGACATCGCCCGTTGGCGTGCGTGTTGATGCACCTGCCGATGCTGACCGTTATCCAAATCTGGAAGCAGAAGCCGCACACGGCAAAGGCTGGTTTGAAACCCAGGATGAAGGCTCACAGATTGCAGCTCTCCTGGCGACCGCAAAGCCCGGCGAGCAAGTGCTGGATCTGTGCGCCGGCGCCGGCGGAAAAACACTGGCCCTTGCCGGTGCGATGCGGAACAAAGGGCAGATCTATGCCTATGACAAAGACCGAACGCGGTTGCGTCGCATTTTCGAGCGTCTGAAACGTGCCGGTGTTCGCAACAGCCAGGTGATCGAAGCAGCGGACGAGAAGGCATTGTCCAATCTGGATAACCGCATGGACCTGGTTTTTGTCGATGCGCCGTGCTCAGGTTCAGGCACCTGGCGCCGCCGACCGGATGCGAAATGGCGACTTAGTTCAGCAGCACTTGAGCGCCGGCTGGAAGAGCAGCGCGATGTTCTGGCGTTGGCGGCAGGCAAAGTACGTCCAGGCGGTCGTCTGGTCTATGTCACCTGTTCCTTGTTGCCTCAGGAAAACGGCAAACAGGTTCAGACGTTTCTGGCAGATCACGCCGATTTCACACCTCTCGCCGTCACCGACCTCTGGACGAAGAGTTTTGATGCCGCAGTGCCCCGAAGCTCAAACGGTGCCGATAATGGCATAGTCCTGACGCCTCATGCGAACAGTACGGATGGTTTTTATGTAGCAGTCATGGAGCGCCGCTGATGTGGTGCTTCACTTCGAGTATCCGCCGGTGAGACCGGCGCCTTCATGAAACGACAATCGGATGCGCCCATGCATGATCGTATTCTCATTCTGGACTTTGGTTCTCAGGTAACTCAACTCATCGCCCGCCGAGTTCGCGAGCTTGGTGTTTATTGTGAAATTGTACCGTTTAACCGCGCGGATGACCTGATCGATACCTATGCGCCCCGGGGCATTATCCTGTCAGGCGGGCCCGCAAGCGTCGTTGCCACCGACACCCCCCGAGCCCCACAAAAGGTTTTCGACGCAGGAGTTCCGGTTCTTGGTATCTGCTATGGCGAGCAAACCATGTGCGCGCAGCTGGGCGGTGAAGTGGAAGAATCAGATGAACGCGAGTTTGGCCGTGCAACCCTGGAAATAACATCTCAATGCGCCCTGTTTGATGGCATATGGAAGCCGGGCGATACGGATCAGGTCTGGATGAGCCACGGCGATCGTGTCAGCCGGCTGCCGGATGGCTTTTCGGTGGTCGCAATCAGCAACAACGCTCCCTATGCGGCAATCGCCAATGAGGAGAAGCAACTATACGGCGTGCAGTTCCATCCCGAAGTCATGCATACGCCCCGGGGTAAGGATCTCCTGCGCAACTTTGCCCACAATATCTGCAAGTGCAGCGGCGACTGGTCCATGGCCTCGTTCAAGGATGAACAGATTGCAAATATCCGGGCGCAGGTCGGCACGGGTCGGGTCATCTGCGGCCTGTCCGGTGGTGTCGATTCTGCCGTCACAGCTGTTCTCATTCACGAAGCCATTGGCGACCAGCTGCAATGTGTTTTCGTTGACACCGGGCTCATGCGGGCAGGTGAGGCGGAGGAGGTCGTAAATCTCTTTAGAGGTCACTACAATATTCCCCTGGCGCATGTGGACGCCGGGAAGGAGTTCCTCGATCAGCTTGACGGTGTTTCTGATCCTGAACGCAAACGGAAGATCATTGGCGCAGCCTTTATCGACGTGTTCGAGCGGGAGGCGGAACGGGCCGGCGGTGCAGACTTCCTGGCTCAGGGCACGCTCTACCCGGATGTCATTGAGAGCGTTTCTTTCACCGGGGGCCCGAGTGTCACCATTAAATCGCATCACAATGTCGGCGGCCTGCCGGAGCGCATGAACATGCAGTTGGTGGAACCACTGCGTGAGCTTTTCAAAGATGAAGTGCGTGTTCTGGGCAAGGAACTCGGCATGCCGGATGAGTTTGTCGGCCGCCATCCTTTTCCAGGGCCTGGCCTCGCGATCCGGATCCCGGGGGAAATTACCCATGAAAAGCTGGAAATCCTCCGCAAGGCAGATCGGGTTTATCTCGAACAGATCCGCAATGCCGGCCTTTATGATAAGATTTGGCAGGCTTTTGCAGTGCTTCTGCCAGTCCAGACTGTAGGCGTCATGGGCGACAGCCGGACCTACGATTTTGTCTGTGCCCTGCGTGCCGTGACATCTACCGATGGAATGACGGCAGACTATTATCCTTTTGAGCATGAGTTTCTCGCAGCCACGTCAACCCGCATTAGCAATGAGGTGCGGGGTATAAACCGGGTGGTCTATGATGTGACCTCGAAGCCTCCGGGAACCATCGAGTGGGAATAGGCCTTCCTGGGTGAGTTACAGCCAGGCAAAAATACTCGGCTTCAGATTGGATTGCTGAACGATCCATTGGCTGAAAAGGGGCGGGAGAAATGGGTGTAATTCGGTCAGCTTTGAAAAGTTTCCTGCGTTTGTCAGCCCGCCACCTCATTTGCAGAAAAGCGGTAAAACAGTCAGCTTGGGACGCGGGCATGACGGAATGAACAGCAAGGATATCTTCGACAAGGTTTACAATGAGGGGACTTGGGGAAGGGACGCGTTGGGTCAAGCCACAAGTGGTCCTGGGTCGCACACTCAACACGTTGTGAACCCGTACATCAAATCAGCAAAAGCAAAAATCGCATCTCTAAACTGCAAAATCATTGTTGATCTGGGATGCGGAGATTTCAATGTGGGGAAATATTTTGTTGATGATTGTGAAAAATACATCGCCTGCGATGTGTCGAGTGTAGTTCTACAGAATAACCGTCAAAAATATAGTTTTGAGAATGTTGAATTCAGAGAATTGAATATTACAAAGGACAGAATGCCAAGCGGTGATTTGGCTTTTGTAAGACAGGTTCTGCAACACTTGAGTAATTCGGAAATAGAGAGCTTCATTGAGATCATAAATCTCTATAAGCCGTTCAGATATTTACTTGTTACTGAGCATCTGCCATCTGCGTCTGATTTTGTGCCGAATTTAGATATGCCGACAAGCCACGGTATCCGTGTGGGTATGAACAGTGGCATTGAATTGCACAATGCACCATTCAATCTAAGCTATCAAAAGATGGAAAACATTGCCGAAGTAAGCGAGGCGACCAGCGGTGTTGATGCGCTAATTAGATCTACGCTATATGAATTGTAGTAAAAAATAGAAATGAAGAATGGAATTGTAGTTGTTCTTGTTTGTTTTAACAACTGGCGATGCAAAATGTGTTTTTTATGAAGAGCAACAAAAGAAGCTGTTGAATAGGAGTGACGTGCCAATGGGAATCTTGATTGCAGGTATCATTCTGTTCTTCGGCATCCATGTGGTGCCGGCGGTGCCGTCGCTGAAGCAGGCGCTGATCGGACGCATGGGGGAGATGGCTTACAAGGGCCTTTTCACCCTTGTCTCGTTTGCAGGTCTCGGTCTCATGATCTGGGGCTTCTCCAGCCGCGAGTTCGTGCCCCTTTATGAACCACCGGAGTGGGGCCGCAGTGTCACCATGGTGCTTGTGTTTCTGGCCATGGTCTGTCTGGCCACAGCGCAGATGAAAAGCCACATCCGGCGCTTTCTTTCACATCCAATGCTCGTTGGCATGGGGCTTTGGGCCACCGGACATCTTCTTGCCAACGGCGACAAGGCAAGCGTCCTGCTCTTTGGGGCTTTTCTGGCCTATGCCGTGCTCGACATTGTACTTGCGAGTGCGCAAGGCCGGGTCAAGACGTTCGAACCGAAAATCAGCCATGATGTCATCAGTATCGTCGCCGGGGCTGCCGTCTATGCAGTGTTCATTCTCCTGCATCAATATATCATCGGCGTCGCGGTCATATAGGAGGCTTGCCCATGAGTGGCGCAATCACGGAGTTTCATCGCATAGACGTGGATCAGGAAGTGCCAGCCGGTGCCCCCTTTGGCGGCATACTGGAGGCCGGGCAGGTTCTGAGGATAATCGACCTG
>JAJFHB010000010.1 GCA_021775795.1 Hyphomicrobiales bacterium
CGGGATCGGCTCACCTGTGGCAGCACCAGCGTTTCCGTTGAGCCCCGCCAACATGGCAGCGCTGCCCACACCCGCACCCGTGAATTTTAGAAAATCTCGCCGGCTTGCAGGCAAAGCAGTTTTCTGTTTTTCGCTCTTTGACATCTGTTTCCTCCACTGTTGGCGCCGGACTTCATGCGGAACCCGCACTCGCCGGCTCAAATTTATGACGGCATTTGCTTCATAATCTCGACCGCAGCATCAATGACACTGGTCTGATGCGGCATCAGCTCCTGGCCTCCATAGAGGCAGGCATGTTCCAGATAGGGATCGACAACCCCACTGTCCCGGCCACACATGGCTTCCACTACGGCAAGTCCACAATAGGGAACATATGGCGCCGAATAGCCGCCTTCATGGGTCATGACAACGCGCCCGCCGCACAGTTCCTGCGCTGCACCCAAGATCATCCCCGTCATTTTTCGGAAGGCATCGGATGTCAGCATCATGTGGCCGAGCGGATCCATCACCGCGGCGTCAAAGCCGCAGGGAACGACGATCAACTCAGGTTTGAATTTGTGCAGTGCTGGAAGAACGACCCGTTCCATGGCCGAAAGATATCCTCCATCGCCGGAGCCCGGGGGCATGGGAATGTTGATGACGCTTCCCTCTCCCGCACCCTTACCGCGGTCCGTCAGCAGACCGGAATCGGGGGGAAAGAGATTATCCTGATGCAAAGAGATGGTGAGGACATTCGGATCTTCGCAGAATGCCGCTTCTGTTCCGTTGCCGTGATGCACATCCCAGTCAACCGTCGCCACCCGTTCAATTCCGTGAACCGCGCGAGCGTGTTCAATGCCAATGACCGCATTGCCAAAGAGGCAAAAACCCATCGCCAGATCAGCAAGCGCATGATGTCCGGGAGGGCGGCAAAGTACGTAGGCGTTGTCGACGGTGCCTTTCAGCACCGCATCAAAACCCTCGATTGTTCCGCCCGCAGCCAGAAGTCCAATCTCGTAACTGCCCCTGCCCATCGGCGTCATGGTACTGGCATCACCACCGCCAGCATCACTAACCGCTTTGATGTGGTCGACATGCTCTTTCGTGTGGAAGCGCATGATTTCCGCAAGCTCGGCTGGGCGCGGTTTTATGATTGTGAGTTCATCGAGAAGTCCACTCACCTCCATGAGGTTGCGGAACCGACGCTTTGTCTCGGGATTTTCGGCGTGTTCGTAAGGTTGAATGGTGAGACCAGGCTCAAAAAGCTGATTCCAGTTCTGTGTGTTGTGCCACATGTACAGCTCGTGGCAGACCCATCCGGTTCTCACGCTCACCTCCTGTTCAGCGATGCAACATTGTAAGCCGCGGAAGTTTTCCGTGCACCGACCGTCAATAATGATCGTCTCAAAATTAGCCCACTTACAAAATACCTCCCTAGGGGTATAAATTTGGCGCAAACTGGCCCAGTGGGGGTACACATTTTGACGCTGCCCCGGCTGCACACTGCAAAAACATGGATCGTACATGGACAACAACACGATTTTTGCCGCTCTGGGCGATCTCTTCCGTAAGGTCCGCACGCCGCAGTTTCCCGTCGCGCTGCAAGAGCTGTTGATCGAGCAGTTCGATCCGCAAAACGTCATCGTTTTGGTGTTTGAGAATCAAAGGCGGCCCCGCCTCATTAATCAATGGATCCCGGACGAACAGCTACTGGCAGTTTTTGAGCAGCATTACTTCGAGTATGGCTATTTTCTCGATCCGTTTTACGAGCTTGCCATGTCGAGCTATCAAGACGGTGCCTTCAGGTTGCGTGACATTGCACCAGACCGGTTTTTCCGCAGTGAATATTGCCGGCGCTATTTCCGGCAAACAATGATGGTGGATGAGATCGGGTGTCTGGCCCGCATGGATGAGAGCCGCGTCGCTCACATCTCTATCGGGCGCAATCAGGGAGCGGCAAAGTTCAAGAACAAGGACGTGAAAATGCTGAATACCCTGTCGCCCGCCCTCATGCCTCTGGTGATCGAACACGCCAACCACAGCATCAATCGCGGATATGCGCCGCAGCCACCGCGCCCGCGACGAGCCTTGAAGGAGCGCCTTCTCTATACAAAGCTCTCCGGTGGTGCGCGAATTACCAATCGCGAAAGTGAGGTCGCCTCACTCATCGTTCAGGGGCACTCGACCACTGCCATTGGACTGCTCCTGTCCATCTCCGCCCAAACCGTGAAGGTGCACAGGCGGAACATCTACCGCAAACTCAACATTTCATCGCAGTCAGAATTATACGCACAGTTTCTGATTTGACGGGGCCAGATCGTTTCAAGGTGTCAGGGCATCAATCCTCAAACGGATCTTTCATGAGGATTGTGTCGTCACGTTCCGGGGATGTAGACAACATGGCAACGGGCGCTTCGATCAATTCCTCGATGTGGCGCACATATTTCACCGCCTGGGCCGGCAGGTCGTTCCATGAACGCGCACCTTCTGTCGAATCGTGCCACCCCTCAAAACTCTCATAGATAGGTTCTACCCGCGCCTGTGCTCCCTGGGCCGAAGGCAGATGGTCGATCACTTCGCCATCCAGCTTGTAGCCGACGCAAACCTTGAGCTCATCAAAGCCGTCCAGAATGTCGAGTTTTGTGAGTGCAATGCCGTCAATGCCACTCGTCTTCACAGCCTGGCGCACCATCACCGCATCAAACCAGCCACATCGTCGTGCCCGTCCGGTCACCGTCCCGAATTCATGGCCGCGTTCACCGAGGCGCTGGCCTACCTCATTTTCCTGTTCGCTGGGGAATGGTCCTGACCCGACACGGGTGGTGTAGGCCTTGGTGATACCGAGCACATAGTCGATGGCGCTCGGCCCCATGCCTGAGCCTGCAGCGGCCTGCCCGGCAACGGTGTGAGACGATGTGACGAACGGATAGGTACCGTGGTCGATATCAAGCATCACGCCTTGCGCACCCTCAAACAGGATGCGCTGCCCCTGGCGACGGCAGCGGTCGAGCAGCGCCCAGACCGCGTCCATGTAGTCCAGCACCCTTGGAGAAATTTCTGACAATTGCTCGAACAGTTCCGAGGACGACACCTCCGGCTCACCCAGCCCGCGGCGCAGAGCATTATGGTGCGTGAGAAGACGCTCGACTTTGCCATGCAGGGTCTTGAGGTTCTGCAGGTCCATAACGCGAATGGCGCGTCTCCCGACCTTGTCTTCGTAGGCGGGGCCAATGCCGCGTTTCGTGGTGCCAATCTTTCCGGCGCCGGCCGCAGCCTCTCGCAGCGCATCGAGTTCGCGGTGCAGCGGTAAAATGAGAGCCGCGTTTTCCGCCAGACGCAGATTCTCCCGAGACACAGCAACTCCCTGCTCCTGCAGACGGTCAATTTCCTCAATGAGCGCCCAGGGGTCCACCACCACACCATTGCCGATGACGGAAAGTTTGCCCGGACGGACAATGCCTGAGGGCAGAAGAGAGAGCTTATAGGTTACACCATCAATAACCAGCGTATGGCCGGCATTGTGTCCGCCCTGAAAGCGCACCACCACGTCAGCCCGCTCCGAAAGCCAGTCGACGATTTTGCCCTTGCCTTCATCGCCCCACTGCGATCCGACCACAACGACATTAGCCATCGCTCAACACCCCTTATCCCATAAAAAATCCCGGCGCAAAACGCCGGGGCTTGCAGGATCATGTACACCACCCTGCGCCGATTCCCAAGCACCGATCATTTGCTTCAGGTCAAGACACGGTCATGGTTTAGCAGTAGTGTTTCCCCAACCAGCAGGAGGAATACGAGATGACCGAACATGCGAATTTTCACTGGAACGAGTTGATGACCGCGGACGTAGAGGCGGCCAAAGCCTTTTACGAGAAAACCATCGGCTGGAAATTTGATTCCTTTCCCATGGAAAACGGCACCTATTGGGTTGCCATGGCAGAGGGCAAACCTGTCGGAGGCATCATGTCATCCAAGGGCATCGCCCCTCCAGGTATGCCTGCTGCCTGGTTCGCCTATCTTGCCGTCGACGATATCGACAAGCGTATCGCCCTCGTCAAAGACGCTGGCGGGCAGGTAATGCGTGAGCCGTTTGACGTCCCCATGGTCGGCCGCATCGCGATGGTTGCCGACGCAACCGGCGCTGCCATCGGCTGGATTACGCCCGCGGAAATGTAAGTCCCTACGTGTCGGCGTTAGAACTTGAGTGGTTTTGCCTGCTGCACGTGCGGCAGGGCAAGAACGGCATCAAGTACTGAAGCCGACACGGCGTTGTCCACTTCCACAATGGCAATGGCGTCACCACCCTGGGTCTGGCGCCCGAGATGGAACGTTGCGATGTTGACGTCTGCATTGCCAAGCGTCGTGCCCAGAGCACCGATGAAACCCGGCTTGTCTTCGTTGGTGATGTAGAGCATGTGCGGGGCAAGCTCCGCCTCCATGTTGATGCCCTTGACCTGAATGATGCGCGGCTTTCCATCCGAGAATACGGTTCCAGCGACCGAGCGTTGCTGGCGTTCGGTTTTAACAGTCAGGCGGATGTAGGAATCGTAAGCACCACGCCGTCCTTGCGTTACTTCTTCCACCGTTATGCCACGCTCTCGCGCAACAACCGGTGCGCTCACCATGTTGACTTCGGCGAGCATCGGCCGGAACAGCCCCGCCAGCAGCGCCGACGTCAAAGCCGCGCGGTTCATTTCCGCCACATGTCCCGCATATTCAACAGAAACCCCATTGATGCTGGATTCAGTGAGCTGACCGGCAAAGGAGCCCAACTGCTCGGCAAGCGCCACAAAGGGCTTGAGACGCGGTGCTTCCTCGGCACTGATTGACGGCATGTTGAGCGCATTGGAGACGGCTCCGGTCAGGAGATAGTCCGACATCTGCTCCGCCACCTGGATGGCGACATTTTCCTGCGCTTCAGATGTTGCAGCCCCCAGGTGCGGGGTGCAGATTACGTTGTCCATGCCGAACAGAACATTTTCATGCGCCGGTTCGCGCACGAACACATCGACGGCCGCGCCGGCAACCTGGCCCTTGTCCAAAGCTGCTTTGAGCGCTTCTTCATCAATGAGCCCGCCACGGGCGCAGTTGACGATACGCACACCCGGTTTCGTCTTCGCAAGCGCCTCTGCGTTCAAGATGTTGCGGGTCTTGTCTGTTAGCGGCGTGTGAAGCGATATGAAATCTGCGCGCTTCAACAAGCCTTCAAGTTCGACCTTCTCAACACCCAGTTCAAGGGCCCGCTCAACAGAGAGGAAAGGATCATAGGCGATAACCCGCATGCGCAGGCCAATGGCCCGTTCAGCAACAATGGCGCCAATGTTGCCGCAACCGATAATGCCAAGCGTTTTGGAGTAAATCTCGACGCCCATGAATTTCGATTTTTCCCAAAGGCCCGCTTGCGTGGAGCGATCGGCCGCTGGAATCTGGCGGGCCAGAGCAAGCATCAGGGAAATCGCATGTTCGGCTGTCGTGATCGAGTTGCCGAAGGGTGTGTTCATCACAATGATGCCGCGCGCTGTGGCTGCCGGCACATCAATATTGTCGACCCCGATGCCGGCGCGGCCAACGACCTTCAGATTACCAGCGGCGGCAATGACCTTTTCAGTGACCTTGCTTGCTGACCGCACCGCAAGACCGTCATAGGCACTGATCGCCTCCACCAGTTCTTCCTTGCTCAGCCCGGGCTTGAAGTCGGCGTCAACGCCGCGCTCTTTGAAAATCTCAAGAGCGCGCGGTGAAAGTTTGTCAGAAATTAAAACGCGTGGAGCCATCTCTCTCCTGCCTTCCATAAAGGTATTACCTGCTTGAGTTTGTGCAGCGCAGCCAGCTGCTCAGTTGCGGATTTCGCATTCAAAGGCCCAATCGAGCCACGGCAACAAGCGCTCAACATCCGATGTTTCAACGGTTGCCCCGCACCAGATGCGGAGCCCCGGTGGTGCATCACGATATGAACCGATATCCAGAGCAACGCCTTCATCGGTCAGCCGCTTCACAAGCGCCTTGGAAAATGCCGCCTGGGCGTCCACGCTCCGGCTTGCAATATCCTCATGCGCAATGGTGAGGCACACGGAAGTGTTGGAGCGGGTAGACGGGTCAGGTGCAAGATGTCCAGCCCAATCGGAAGCATCAATCCAGGTGCACAATGCAGCAGCATTTGCATCGGCGCGCGCGATCAACCCTTCCAGTCCACCAACCGCCTGCGACCACTCAAGCGCCATAATGTAATCTTCAACACAGAGCATAGAGGGGG
>JAJFHB010000091.1 GCA_021775795.1 Hyphomicrobiales bacterium
GGCTGGCCAGCCCAGACGATTGTAGGTGCAGCGCCATTATCCGTTATGCACACCGCCGGTCTCTCACCTGCAAATTGTATGAAACAGGTGGATGGGTCGCTCAATCTGGCTGCAAGCCAGTCCGGGTCCCGGCGTTTTGGATCAGCACGATCAAGCAAATTGCCGGCGAACGCATGTGTCATCTGGGGAAATCCTTCGCAAAAAGGCGATATGGGCAGCGGTGTTGAGGCTCGAGCAGTGTGCACAGCCCGGTCTTTATGTCTAGATCGTTTCATCCTTTCTCGGTGGCGTTTGATGGCGCCAAATCGGTTCGTCCGGCAAGGCGCGGCGTGCAGCGCGATGGTCGCATCGTGCAATCGGCGCAACGCTGTCCGGCGAGCTGATTTGGCCCACCAAAGGCAGGGTTTTCGGGCCTCCTGGTCAGCGTTACGGCTCCCTTGTGGACGGGCAGGTCCACGGCGGGAGTCGTGCCTCGCCAGCAGACGCCAAAACTCAGTCAAACCGCCTCCGAGAAAGGATGAAGCGATCTAAACAAGTTGGTTTACAGATCATGTCGTACTTGCGTTCTGTGTCGCACTGCGCGATATACTCTTCTGGGAGGTTGGCGGTGGACGAGCCACTCGCCAACCGGGTCAGATCCGGAAGGAAGCAGCCCTAACGAGAACGGCACGGGTTGCCAGTCCAGCCTCCCACCCGAAGATCAAGGCGGCGCGCCCAAATTTACCGCAGTGGCGGCGTCGACCCGGCGCAGGCAGGCGAGCATCGTGTCCGACGAGAAGTCAGAAGCGGCGCCCCAAGAGGCAGCTTCCAAACAAGACAGCGTGCAGCCTTACCGCGTGCTTGCGCGCAAGTATCGGCCGCAGACGTTTGATGATCTGATCGGTCAGGAAGCGATGGTGCGGACACTCACCAACGCCTTCACCACCGGCCGAATTGCCCAAGCCTACATGCTCACCGGCGTTCGCGGCGTTGGCAAGACGACAACCGCACGTCTTATTGCGCGGGCCCTGAATTACGAACTCGACGGTGGTGCCCAGGCACCGACAATCGAAATGCCGGAGCTTGGCACCCACTGCGCTGAAATCATGGAATCGCGGCACGTCGATGTCATCGAAATGGATGCAGCCTCCAACACCGGCATTGATGATATTCGCGAGATCATTGAAAGCGCCCGCTACCGGCCCGTATCTGCGCGCTACAAGGTTTACATCATTGACGAAGTGCACATGCTCTCCAAGGCGGCGTTCAACGGCCTCTTGAAAACGCTTGAAGAGCCGCCACCGCATGTAAAGTTTCTGTTCGCCACAACCGAGATCCGCAAAGTCCCGGTGACCGTTCTCTCCAGGTGTCAGCGATTTGACCTTCGCCGCATTGATGAGCATGTGCTTGTTGAGCATCTGCGCGGTATTGCTTCCAAAGAGGGCGTCAGCCCGGATGATACGGCATTGGCGGTGATTGCCCGTGCCGGCGAGGGATCGGTTCGCGACGCACTATCGCTGCTCGACCAGGCCATCGCCCTTGGCGGCGCCTCCTTCAATGCAGAGCAGGTTCGCGACATGCTGGGTCTTGTTGACCGCTCGCGCACCATCGAACTCCTCGATCATATTCTGCGCGGTGAGACAGCGACCGCACTGAGCGAGTTCAAGGATCAGTATGATGCCGGCGCGGATGCGCTTCAGGTCCTAAGTGATCTGGCGCAACTGGTGCACTGGATCACGCGGCTCAAACTGGTTGAGACCGCTGCAAACGATCCATCGGTTTCTGAAGTTGAGCGGACCCGTGGCGCCGAAATGGCGGAAAAACTGACCATGCGGGCACTGACGCGTGCCTGGCAAATGCTGATCAAGGGCATCGGGGAAGTACAGACCGCTCAGAGTCCGATGGCGGCAGCGGAAATGCTGATCGTGCGTTTGTGTTATGTGTCGGACCTGCCCGCTCCGGAAGATCTGGTGCGTTCATTGAGCGCCGAGACTGCAAGCACCCCCCAAAATGGCGCTTCGCAATCTGCCGGGACATCGTCCCAGACCACAGGACAAGGTGCACCCCAAGCGGTGTCTGTGGCCCCGTCACCTTCGACCGGCGGAACGCAGGCCATGGCGCAACCCCAAACAGAGGTCGCATCCCTGCCGCAGGAGCAGCAGGTGGTAGCAGTGCCTGACAGGCCGATGCCGGAAACCTTTGCTGAGGTGGTGGCGCTTGCGGGCAGTCATCGTGATATTCGCCTGAAAACAGCATTGGAGCGCTCTGTCAGGCCGGTGTTATTTGAGCGCGGCCATATCGAAATTTCTCTCGAACAGGGAACCAACGCCCGAATTGCCAATGAACTTGCGACAAAACTGAAGGAGTGGACGGGCGAGCGCTGGGTTGTTTCTCTTTCAAGCTCAGTTGGCGAAAAGACGCTGCATGAGGAAGCCACTGAGCGCCGCGTCATTTTGTTTGAGGAAGCCCGCAAAGACCCCGTTGTTGATGCAGCGCTCAAAGCTTTTCCAGGTGCTGAGATTGTTGACGTGCGCGATACATTCGACACAAGTGAGACACCGCCACTGCTGGATGGTGATCTCGAGGAAGACATTGATTAGGTGTGCTGTGCATTCGCGCTGCGGCTGAAACTTAGGAACGGTAAGGAAACATGATCAAGGATTTAGGCGGCCTGATGAAGCAGGCGCAGGAATTACAGTCGCGCATGAGCGACATGCAATCTGAACTGGAAGCGATGGAAATTGAAGGCTCTGCAGCCGCCGGCCTGGTCAAGGTTCGCATCAACGGCAAAGGCGCCATGCAGGGTGTCGACATCGATGCCAGCCTGTTGAAGCCGGATGAAGGCGAAATTGTCGAGGACCTCATTGTCGCTGCGCACACTGATGCCCGTCAGAAGATGGAACAGATGAGCGCAGAGAAGATGAAATCCCTCACAGGTGGATTGCCGATTCCCCCCGGCTTCAATATGGGCATGTAGGCCCAAAGCAGAAAACCAGCATGTCAAAACGCGTCGTTGGAGCGGAGATTGAGCGGCTTATTCAGCTCATGTCGAAACTGCCGGGCCTCGGGCCACGGTCGGCGCGCCGCGCTGCATTACACCTGATCAAGCACCGCGAGAAGCTTTTGTCGCCCTTGGTGACCTCTTTGGCTGAGGTTTCGGAGCGCGTTCAGATCTGCACCAATTGCGGCAATGTGGATACGAAGGACCCGTGCACAATCTGCGCTGACCTCAATCGTGACCAAAGCCAGATTTGTGTCGTCGAAGAAGTTGCCGATCTCTGGGCGCTTGAGCGGGCGGCTGCCCTGAAAGGCACATACCACGTTCTTGGCGGCACTCTGTCCGCCCTCGATGGTATCGGCCCAGAGGACCTGAACATCGCGTCATTGCTGCAGCGCGCCGCAGCACCGGGAGTTTCCGAAATTGTTCTTGCGGTCAACGCCACGGTCGATGGGCAGACGACGGCACATTACATTACCGACCATCTGGAAAATGTTGACGTCAAGGTCTCGCGCCTGGCCCACGGGGTTCCGGTTGGCGGTGAGCTTGATTATCTCGATGAGGGTACGCTAGCTGCAGCGGTAAAGGCGCGCCGGCCGTTCTGAGCACTCCTCAACCTCGTCCCCGAACAACCGCGAACTTGAGATGTATTCAACACCCATTCTGACATTCCACCATCTGGTTGATGTCGTGCACCTGCGTGGCCAGGTGTGCCACTGGTATGAGAAGG
>JAJFHB010000092.1 GCA_021775795.1 Hyphomicrobiales bacterium
GACCCGGTGACCGGGCAGGCGGCCTGGTACGATCTCAGAATCCGCATCGAAAAAGCCGCGCCGGAAGAGCAGGGGATCAGCGAACCTCAGTTCGACACGCTGAAACCGCCCAAGGCGATTGCCAAAGCAGCATCGATACTCCGGTGTGGAGCGCTGGATGGGCGCGGAAAGGTTTCCTCATGACGTCTCTGCCCCCGGCCGCTGCTCAAACCGGCAAGAAGCTTGGCCTCGTCATCGACCTTGACACCTGCGTTGGCTGCCAAGCCTGTGCCGTCAGCTGCAAGGAATGGAACACAAGTGGCTATTCCGCACCCTTGACGGATGAAAAGCCCTACGGCGATGAGCCCATGGGGGTCTGGTTGAACCGCATCCATTCTTATGAAACGGGCGAGGAAGATCAAAGCAGGGTGGTGCATTTTCCGCGCTCGTGCCTGCATTGCGAGGAACCGGCTTGTGTAACAGTGTGTCCGACCGGGGCGTCCTACAAACGCGCCGAAGACGGCATTGTTCTGGTCAACCCTGACACCTGCATCGGCTGCAAACTGTGTTCCTGGGCGTGTCCGTACGGTGCCCGGGAATATGACTACGATCATGGTGTCATGAAGAAATGCACACTCTGCGTTGATCGTATTTACAACGACAATCTGCTTGAGGAAGACCGCGTTCCTGCCTGTGTGAAGGCTTGTCCCACGAGCGCCCGTCATTTCGGCGATCTTGGCGATCCCGAAAGCGATGTCTCGAAACTGGTCGCGGACCGTGGGGGTTATGATCTGATGCCGGAGATGGGATACAAACCGGTGAACCAGTATCTGCCGCCGCGGCCACGCCGGGATGGTGCTTCGGCTCAACCGGTCCCGGTTGCCGCCAAGACCCAGGAAGTTGATGCCTCCGGCACCACCAGTCTCGACCGGCTGTTTGCCTGGGTCGATCACAAGCTGACGCGATAGACCGGAGCCACTGCCATGCATCCAGCTTATTCGGTCATCATCTTCACGACATCTTCGGGCGCCGGGTACGGCCTCCTGGCTCTGCTCGCTTGCTTGATCCTGTCCGGTCAGCCCGTGCCGGAAAACCCCTTCGTGACGATCACACTGGGTCTTGCCCTGGCACTCATCAGTGTTGGCCTGTTGTCATCGACCTTCCATCTTGGCCGCCCGGAGCGCGCCTGGAGGGCCTTTTCCCAATGGCGGACATCATGGCTATCGCGAGAAGGGGTTCTGGCAGTCGTTACGTTCGTACCGGCCGGATTGTTGTTTCTCGGCTCGCTTGTGTTCGAGGTTTCGGGCTTTCTGTGGACCCTTGCCTGGCTCGCCACGCTGGTTCTCGCCATCGCTACAGTGGCGTGCACGGCCATGATATACGCCTCACTCAAGACCATTCGCCAATGGCATTCCCCCTGGGTTGTGCCGGTCTATCTGGTTCTCGCGGCAGCAAGCGGCGCCGTGTTGCTTGTTGCATTGCTCCACCTGTTCGGCGGCCAGAATGCAACGATCGGTTTTGCCGCAAGCGCCACGCTGGCAGCCGGGTTGCTCATTAAACTTGGCTACTGGCACTCGATTGATCATGCCAAGAAAACGCACACCATTGGCGCTGCCACCGGACTTGGTGGGAAAGGCCCGGTACGGCAGGTTGCTTCTCCGCATTCAGGCGAAAACTTCATCATGAAGGAAATGGGCTACAAGGTTGCGCGAAGGCACGCAGCTAAACTGCGCCGGCTTGCCCTTTTGTTTGGATTTGTGGTGCCCGCAGCAGCCATTGCGCTTGGCACGGTTAGCGGTGCGCTGATCGGCACCATCCTGTCACTTGGCGCCGTCGTGGTCTGTGCGATTGGGCTATCAATGGAACGCTGGTTGTTTTTCGCCGAGGCACAGCACGTTGTCTCTCTGTACTATGGCGCGGAAGCGGCCTGATCCTTCGTATGCTCCAGGTCGAGTGCTCAAAAGCATAACCCGTTGATGTCACCGGTAGTATGCCCGGTTAGCGCCCAACTCTGGACGTCATCAGCAGCAGAGTGACGTGGGAAAATGTGCCAGTTTCAGACTGAAAGCATCTTTTAGAGGTCACTTGTCCCTCAACGATGTTGACGCCCTATTTGTCTCGTTCGATCAATGGAGAGATGTCATGTCCCCGTTAATCTCAGCAACACTGGAGTCGGCGGCGGCGCGCAGTGGTTGTAGTGCCGTAGAGCTGAACCGCTTCAACCAGCATCTGCACACTCTGCCCGCAAGCCAGGCAGCTCGGATCAATCCTTACGAATTTGCCGATTCAGCCGGGATTGCTCGCGAGCAGGCGGTGGATCTGTTCGTGCATTGCGCCAAACTTGGGCTTTTCGACCTTGAGTGGGGAATGGTTTGTCCGCTCTGTGGCGCGGTTGTTCGAAGCGTTTCCAAGATTGACCATGTGGCCGAAGACACCGTTCATTGCTGCATTTGCAACAAAGACGCTGAAACGATTTTGGATGATACAATCGAGGTGAGTTTCGCGTATTCGCCGCTTGGTGCAGCTTTCGACCTGCATGGAGATTATGATGCCTATCAGGATTTTTTCACGTCCTACAGTCACCCCCATGGAGAACAGTTGCGAAGCTATCGCGAGCGTTATGCAATTGCAGACGTAAAGATCGAGCCTGACGGACAGGCAAACCTGCCTCTAATTTTGAAATCCGGCGAAGTGTATCGATTGCTTTGTCTTGACACTCATTCAGGCGCCGAAATTCGGGTCATAGAGAAAGACAAGCTGGCTGGAACATCTGAAGCTCCGCGATTGTCATTGTCTGAAGCTGGTTTTTCAGAAGCCGCGGTCGACCTGCCCGTCGGTGCCAGCACGCTGATATTGAACAATCACACAGAGCAAACCGTGTGGATCAGGGCCCTCCGAATCGACATGGACGAGATACAGGCAATTTTGAGTTCTGGTTCAGCTCAATACGGCCCGCGGCTTACCGGCAAGCACCTTCTTAACAATCAGGCGTTTCGCGATTGTTTTGCACTTCACGAATGGGCTCCAGACTTGAAACTGAAGCTGCGCAACCTGACACTGCTTTTCACCGATCTGAAGGGCTCCACTGCACTCTACGACCGCGAAGGTGATCTCGCAGCGTATCGGCTGGTGCAGGATCATTTTGCAGCTCTCAAGAAGGCAGTGAGCAGCAATTCCGGCGCAGTTATCAAGACTATGGGGGACGCGGTAATGGCGGCATTCCCGAGTGGTGAGTGCGGAACAGCGGCCGCGGTTGCAATGATGGTGGCAATGCAGGAGGTCGCCAAGGGACGCAAAGACGATGTTGGTCTCAAGGTTGGACTGCACGCCGGCCCGGCACTTGCCATTAACTCTGGAAGCAACGTGGACTACTTCGGCCAGACTGTGAATATAGCCGCGCGCGTGCAAGGCCTGGCCGATGCCGGCGATATATGCATGACCGGTGTGCTTAATGACGAAGAGGCAATTCCAGCGCTGCTAATCCGGTCTGGCTACGAGGGTCACTCAGAAGTGGCAACGCTAAAGGGCGTATCAGTGGCAGAGCGCGTATACCGTTATCATAGTGCGCAATCGTCGTGATAAGGCGCTGCTTCACCCCTGTGCCGTCGCCATCGTTCTGACAGCGCGTGACGCCCGGAGGCTTTGTTCTGGCAAGAAACATCGTGCGCTGGGTTAAAGAGATTTAATGGCCGCCCGCCTTGTGGTGGGCACGCTTCTCAGCCATTCTGTTGCAACATCCCTGGTCTGAGAAAACCGCGCTGTTGGAACGAAGATCATGCGCATTCTTATCGTCGCATTGCTGGCTGGCTGGGCATCTATTTTCGTGATGTCCGCTGCCGAGGCGTCCGGTGGTCAACGCATTGCCCTTGTCGTTGGCAACTCAAACTATGTGGCGCTATCAGCATTGGCGAATCCGGAAAATGATGCGCGCGCCATGGCGGAAACGCTTGAATCGCTTCAATTCGAGGTCATCCTGACTATTGATGCGGATCGCCGTGACATGGCCCGTGCCATACGCGATTTTGGCCACCAGCTCTCCGCTGCAGGAGCAGATGCGGTTGGCCTGTTCTTTTATGCAGGTCATGGCGTGCAGGCGCGCAACAGAAACTATCTGATGCCGTTACGCGCAGAGATCATCGGCGAAGCGGATCTCGACATTGAAGCGATTGATGCCAACTGGGTGTTGCGCCAGATGGAAGATGCCGGCAACGCCTTGAACATCATCATTTTCGATGCCTGCCGTAATAATCCGTTTCGCGGATCATTCCGCTCCGCCGACCGCGGGCTTGCGCGCATCAATGCGCCAGCAGGCTCAATCGTTGCCTATTCTGCAGCCCCCGGACAGGTG
>JAJFHB010000093.1 GCA_021775795.1 Hyphomicrobiales bacterium
AAACAGCTGGACGCACTGCCAAGCTCACTATCTGCCCATCAACTGCAGCTCGACAACGGTGGCCGCAAACTCATCTATACCTATGACACCCGCGGCGAGCGTACCGGTATTACCCGGCTGCTTAGTGATCTCAATGCCGCCGGCATCAAGTTCCGCGATCTGAACACGACACAGAGCTCACTGGAGGAAATCTTCGTTGACCTGCTGAGGGCTGATCAATGAACCACCGCGCCGTACTCACCATCTATAAATACGAAATGGCCAGGACAAAGCGCACTCTGTTTCAAAGCGTTGTCTCACCCGTCATTTCAACCTGCCTGTATTTCGTCGTCTTCGGCTCTGCAATCGGATCGCTCATCACGGAAGTCGGCGGCGTGTCTTATGGCGCCTTCATAGTGCCCGGCCTCATCATGCTGACACTGTTGACCCACAGTGTCTCCAATGCCTCCATGGGCATCTTTTTTCCAAAATTCATAGGCACGATCTACGAACTGCTGTCAGCGCCTGTCTCCTTTTTCGAGATTGTCCTTGGTTACGTCGGGGCAGCAGCAACCAAGTCCACCGTTCTGGGCCTCATTATCCTGGTGACGGCTCATCTGTTCGTTCCCATCGAAATCGCCCATCCGGTCTGGATGCTGATGTTCATGGTTTTGACGGCAATCACCTTCAGCCTGCTCGGATTCATCATCGGTATCTGGGCTGACAATTTCGAGAAACTTCAGATCATTCCGCTCTTGATTATTACGCCGCTCACCTTTCTGGGTGGCACCTTCTATTCGATCGATATGCTGCCGCCAACCTGGCAGACGATCTCCCTGTTCAATCCGGTGGTCTATCTGATCAGCGGTTTCCGCTGGAGTTTTTACGAGCTATCAGATGTGAGCGTTCTCATAAGCCTTGGCGCCATCAGCCTGTTTCTCGGCAGTTGCCTGTTGGTCATCTGGTGGATTTTCCGCACCGGGTATCAGATCAAAAGATAGGCCGGAAAAAACTTGTGGCCGCGCCGGTTCACGCTCAAATGCGCGGCGCTTGAGAATCGGGATCAGCGGATCCAGATCCGCCATACTCTCCGCTTCCTGCAAACGACTCGTTCAAAATATACTCTTTGATCACCGGGACGGTCTCAACTGCCGTCGGCTACTGACACCTACCGACACTTGAGCCCGCTGACCTTGTTGACCACCAGTTACAGAACATTATAAGAACATCGTTGTTGAACAAGCCGCGAAGGAGGCCCCAATGCCGTCCCAGTTAGAAAAAGCACACATCTTCAGAGCTCTTCATACCCGCGATGTGGCCTTTGTGATTCCCAACCCATGGGATCAGGGCACTACTCGCATGCTGACCGCTCTTGGCTATGAGGCACTGGCAACCACAAGTGCGGGAGCTTCCCATACGATGGGCAAGGTGGAGGGAGAGTTTTCACGCGATGAAGCATTGGAAAGTGCAAGACATATCGTCGAGGCAACCCATCTGCCGGTAAGTGCTGATCTTGAGAACTGTTATGCAGATACTGCCGACGGAATCGCTGAGACAATTAAGCAGGCATCCGCTGTTGGCCTCGTTGGTGGCTCAATTGAAGATGCCAGCGGCCAGCCCGACGCTCCCATTTATCCCTTTGATGAAGCAGTGGAACGGGTGGCAGCCGCAGCCGAGGCGGCAAAAGGACTAGACATCCCCTTTACGCTAACGGCACGCGCAGAAAACTTTCTGCATGGCCGTCCTGATCTTGCCGATACGATCAAGCGATTGCAGGCCTTTCAGGAGGTAGGGGCCGATGTGGTCTATGCGCCGGGGCTGCGCACACGAGAAGACATCGCCGAAGTTGTCCGTGCCGTCGATCTGCCCGTCAATGTCGTCATGGGGCTCTCCGGGGTTCAGTTGACCGTCGCCGACCTCAGCGCCATCGGCGTCAAGCGCATTAGTGTTGGCAGCGCTTTCTCCCGCGCCGCTTACGGCGCCTTCCTGCGCGCAGCCAAAGAAATACTCTCAGACGGCACCTTCGATTTTGCCAAAGAAGCCGCGTCCTTTGCAGACATTGAAGACCTGTTGAAGACCCAAGGCTGAGATTTGATTTCCTGTGTTCTGTGTCATAGCGCCGACGCCCGGTCCGGGCTAACTTAGCTGCAATGAACCCGGTTTACGGGCAACGCAGTTGAACAAGGAGCAGCCGAACATGGGCGAAGGCAGCAATCATGTTGATGAGTATGACGACGCGATGGTCACCATGCTCGAACTCATCTGGGGTGAGGGATTTCTGGCACCGGGAGCGGCTGACACAGTCCGAAATATAGTTGGCGATCTGGACTTGAAGGAAAAACAGGTTCTCGATATCGGATGCGGTGTGGGAGGCGGTGACCTTCTGCTGGCCTCAGAATTTGGCGCGGACGTCATCGGCATCGACCTTGAGGGCCCTCTGATCGCGCGCGCCGAAGCCTATGCGGAAAAGGCAGGTCTTGCGGAGAAGATTGACTTCTATGAGGTTTCCTCAAGCCATCTGGATTTTACCGATGATGCATTTGATCTGGTTTACAGCTCCGGCGCCTTCACCCAGATATCCGAAAAGACTGCAATGTTTGACGAAGTCGTCCGCGTTCTCAAGCCCGGTGGTACTTTCTCTGTTTACGACTGGATGAAAGGCCCGGATCCCTTCAGCGAAGAGATGCGTTACTGGTTCAAGATGGAAGGTCTCACCTACGCCATGGAAACCGCGGATACGCTTACCGAGATGCTCGCTTCCACAGGATTTGAAAACATCGAAGTAAGAGACGATGATGGCTGGTATGCAGCCGAGGCTCACCGCGAATATGAGCGTATGCTGGGCCCCTTGAACGAACAGATGCTTGCAGCGCTTGGAGAGGAAAAACAGGCGCATTTTCTGGAGGACTGGCGCGCCATGCTGGTTGTGCTGGATAAGCAGGAACTGCGTCCTGGCTACTTCCGCGCGACCAAGCCCGCCGATTGATCCTCCTTTATCCAGGCAAAAAAAGAGGCCGTCCGAAGACGGCCTCCCTTGGCGTTGGCATGTTCAAATGCCAATAACCTATTTGTTGTCTTCCATTCGCTCGTAGGCATCGCTCTCGTGGGAGTTGCCCATCCAGAGAGCAACAACACACATGATGACCGAAAGCCAGAGCCAGATGTGCTCCCAGATTGTACCAGCGCCCATATACATCGCGCCCGTAAGAGCATCCCAGGTTTCAAAATCAGAACCCATTGTAAGTCTCCTTCATTAGACGCCGATTACTCAGCTGGTTGCGTTGCGGTGATGCCATCGGGGTAAGCTGAACTTGGCACCTTGGACAAATCCAGACCAGCGATTTCAGCCGCCTCACCGACACGTAGCCAACCAGCCATTGCCATGAGTTTCGACACTCCCCAACCCGGTACGAAACCGAGCAACGCCATGACGATGGCGCCGATGAGCTGACCATGGAAGCTGATTGTGACAACACCGGCTTCACCCTGCAAGGCTGGGTATCCGATGGCGAAGATGCCGACGGCCATAACACCCCAAAGCCCGAGCGCACCATGAATGGTGAACGCGCCGACTGCATCATCGATACCCATTTTCTCTACGAAATCAGCAATCGGTTTCATAATGATACCGCCGCTAAAGCCGATGGCGAAAGCAAGTGGCGGCCACCACAGGTCAAGTCCTGAAGCGCACGAAA
>JAJFHB010000094.1 GCA_021775795.1 Hyphomicrobiales bacterium
CCGGGGGATGTTTCTGGTGCGTGGAAAGTGACTTTGATGTCGTGCCCGGTGTGCTGGAAACCATCTCTGGGTACTCTGGCGGGGCATCGTCAGATCCAACCTATCAGCAGGTGACCGCAGGTCGGACCGGGCACTTCGAAGCCGTGCAGATCACATATGACCCGACATTGGTGAGTTATGAAGAACTGCTGCGGGTCTTTTGGCGGAGCGTTGATCCGACCGACGATGGCGGGCAATTCTGCGACCGTGGTGACAGCTACAGGACCGCTGTTTTTGCAACGTCTGCTGCGCAATATGACGCTGCGATGATGTCAAAGCGTGAACTTGCAGAAGCGATGATCCTGGATGACCCGATCGTCACGCAAGTGCGTCTCGTCGATGCCTTTTATGACGCCGAAGATTACCATCAAAACTACTATCTGGAGAATGCCTACAGCTACAAATTCTACCGGTTTGCCTGCGGGCGTGATGCCCGGATTCATGACTTGTGGGGCGATGAGGCGTGGGGCGGGTACGGTCACAGTGAGAGCTGATCTGGTCGTTGGCCAGTGAGGCCAGGTTGCGTCTTTGTAAACGAGGGCCAATGGGGCTGCTCGGCAGGATTTTCGTCTGGCTCCCAAATCTAGAAGATTTCATGCGGGCCTTTGCACAGGGACCATGTGTCACTAGCAGACTGTGAACAATTGGTGCTGGTGGGTATTCTGATCTAGATGTGTCGTGTCATCAGCATCGAACCCCTACACAGCCTGCGAGATCATAGAGCAATGCACGATTTCTATTCCGACACGAAAACAAAGCCTACTCTGGCAATGCGGCAGACAGTTCTGGATGCCGAAGTTGGCGACGAGCAGAAGGCGGAAGACCCGACTACAACGAAACTGTGCAAACGGGTGGCCGAGTTGCTGGGCAAGGAAGCAGCCGTTTTTCTGCCTTCCGGCACGATGTGCAATGAGATCGCCATCAAGGTTCACACCCATCCGGGTGATGAAGTCATCTGCGAGCGCACATGCCACATCGTTCATTTTGAAGGAGGTGGTCCTGCCGCGATCAGCGGAGCGATGATTCACGCGCTTGACGGCACCAATGGTTTCCTTGATCCCGAGCAAATCAGATCTGCGATCAGACCAGCTTCACGATATGCGCCGCGCAGCCGCCTGTTGTGCGTCGAACAGACGGCCAATTTAGCGGGAGGTCGCGTCTGGCCGCTTGATCAGCTCAAGGCTGTTTCCAATGTGGCAAAAGAAGCCGGCATGGCAACCCATATGGATGGTGCGCGGTTGATGAATGCTGTCGTTCAAAGTGGCATATCCGCTGCCGAATGGGCCGAAAGTTATGATTCCTGCTGGATCGATTTCAGCAAAGGTCTGGGCGCTCCCGTTGGCTCGGTACTGGCGGGCTCGCAAGACTTCATCGAGCACGCATGGATCGTCAAACAACAACTCGGCGGAGCCATGCGGCAGTCGGGGATACTGGCTGCGATGTGTCTTTATGCCTTAGATCACCACGTCGACAGACTGGCGGACGATCACGCACTGGCGAACTCAATTGCCGAGAGAATAGGGAAGCTTCGCAGTGTTGAGAAGCTGCTTCCTGTTGATACGAACATCGTCATCTTTGATCTCATGCCGGACGCTCCAACTGCCACTGAACTCGCGCACTTGTGCGAGAGCGATGGCGTCATAATTGGGGACTTTGGCGAACGGCGGATCCGGATTGTCACGCATCTGGATGTTGATCAGAAATCCGGCGATGCGCTTTGCGCCGCAATGGCGAACCACTTGGGTTGAGATTCTATCTCCTAGTGCGGCCAGGCTGCACGGACCACCTGCTCCACGCAATTGGCGCGAACACCGTCATTTTGTTCAAGCAGACACTGGACAAAGCGGTCAGCGTTGAGGTTGAAACTGCCATCTGTTGGATTTGGCGGAGGCGGGTCGTTCGAGACCGTCAGGCCACCTATCTGAGATGAAGTTCTATCCTCGATCATCTGATTGTTGATAAGTGCGATCATCAGCTCTGAGCCATTTTGAGCACCCTGACCTTGGGCGCCTGATTGCTGATTGAGTGCAACAGCCACCCGATCAAAACAACTCAGACGTTCACTGTCTCCCAATGACAGGCAGCTGACGAGGTCGCTGTAGCGGCTGTCGGCGTAGGCATTCGTTGTGTACAGAAAAAGGCTCAAACAAGCCGTGAAGATGGTGCGTGTGATCATGAACTGTAACTTGTCAGGGCGCATTCCAGAGGGTTCTTATTCAAGCATCCAGTATGCCTATTTCGTTGGAGCGCGCAAGTTGCACCGGTCGTCAAATCGTGTGCTGTGGAGCTGGAATATCAAGGTGGCATTCTCATCACGCCTGCCACTCGATTGCTCGTTGATCCACATCAACGCCTGGCATGGTCCACACATCCTATAATGAGGATTACAGGCATTGTTCTTCTCAACAATGCGCCGCGTCGATCTGCAGCCATGACTGCAGGAAGCTAAGCGTCTCGCAATTCCAGCTGAGACGGTGAGATCGACGCCAACCCGCCCAGCTAAGGAGACAACAATGATCAGGACCATTGTGACACCGATTGACGGCTCTGTGCATGCGCAAATGGCGCTGGACATGAGCACCGACCTTGCCGCGAGATACGATGCTCAACTGG
The DNA here is from genome assembly GCA_021775795.1 of Hyphomicrobiales bacterium. Classification (GTDB taxonomy): domain Bacteria; phylum Pseudomonadota; class Alphaproteobacteria; order Rhizobiales; family JAJFHB01; genus JAJFHB01. The sequence continues at coordinate 2,653 of JAJFHB010000094.1, forward strand.
TTTTGTTGAATGTCGGTGTCCGCGACGACAATGTGCCCGAGGAGCTTTACAATGCAGCTGCCCGTGAGCTCAAGGAGACTGAGAGCAGCGGCCAGGATACAGGCGTGCCGCCACATCAATCACAACGCCTTCGGGTCCTTGGTTACCTGGGCCATATGCTCCTGGGCAATGCGCAGCAGCAAGCGCAAAGCAAGGGTGTGAAACGCGTCGAAACCATTATCGATCTTGGGGATGCAGGCGAGCGGATTCTCCACCACGCAAAGCACAGGTCTGCAGATCTCATCGTCATGGGCAGCCGCGGTTTCGGCGAACTGAAAGGACTCGCCCTCGGCAGCGTCTCGCATAAGGTATTCCACCTCGCTCCCTGTTCCTGTGTGACAGTTCACCAAAAGGAAGGGCAGCCGGCTCTGGAAGGGATCAAGAGTATTCTGGTGCCAACTGACGGCTCGGATCAGGCAGAAAAGGCGGTCGGTCTTGCCAGTGACATTGCCGCCAGAACTGAGGCGAAGCTGTTCTTCACATACGTTACCTCACGTGGGCCTTCACTTGAAAAGCTTCGTGCCTCTGTCGACATGGATCGACTCAGCGAGGATACCTGCAAGGAACTCGACCCGGCCCTGCATCCCATTGCCGAACATATGAGCAGCGCTTTCATTCCACCGGTCATCTCGAAGGCCGCGCAACAGGAGATCGGTGAACAGGTTCTCGCTCGTGCACGAAAAATCGCTGAAACAAAAGGTGCTGACGTCGCGGACGTGGTCGTGATTGACGGTGATCCGGCTCGCAAGATTGTCCAGATTGCAAAGCATGAGCACGCCGACCTGATTGCTATAGGCAGCCGTGGTCTGGGAGGGGCTGAAGGGCTGCTCGTAGG
>JAJFHB010000095.1 GCA_021775795.1 Hyphomicrobiales bacterium
CTGACCACCGACAGAAATGTGGACTTTCCGGCATTGGGCAAACCGACGATTCCGGCATCGGCGATCAGTTTGAGTTGCAATCTGATCCACTGTTCTTCGCCGTCTTCACCCGGATTGGCGCGCCGTGGCGCGCGGTTGGTCGAGGTTTTGAAATGGGCGTTACCGAATCCGCCATTGCCACCGCGGCCAAGGCGCAACCGCTGGCCAACCTCCGTCAGGTCGGCGATAAGGTGGTTTCCGTCTTCACTGAGGATCTGGGTGCCGACCGGGCACTTAAGAATCATATCTTCCCCAGCGGCGCCAGAACGGTTGCGGCCCATGCCGTGTATGCCGGTCTGTGCTTTGAAGTGCTGTTGGTAGCGATAATCGATCAGCGTGTTGAGGCCCTCAACACATTCTGCCCAGACATGGCCACCGCGGCCGCCGTCGCCGCCGTCAGGGCCACCGAATTCAATGTTTTTCTCCCGGCGGAAACTGACACAGCCAGCGCCGCCGTTGCCGGAACGGATATAGATTTTCGCCTGATCAAGAAATTTCATGTGATCGGTATCGCTTAACGTCTGGCACAACTCAAGCAGGACACAACAACGGGGTTACCGCACTTGTGCCGCACTCCACTGTGCGCGTTCCAATTTCAACAATGTCAGTTCAACATTTTCCTGCAGTGCTTCGAACCAGCCCTCGTCTTTGCCAATGACGTGAAATCCGCATTTTTCCAGGACGCCGCGCGAAGCGCTGTTCTCAACGTGGCAGTCCGAGCGCATTTCCGTTGCATCCGGGTAGCGCGCGAAAGCATGGGCGATGAGAGCGTTTGCTGCTTCCGTCGCATATCCCCGTCCCCAGAAAGGCTCGCCGTACCAATAGCCAAGTTCACCGGCCGATGGACCGTTAGGGACATGATAGCTGCAAATGCCGATCAGCGTTTCCGCTTCCTCGTTCAGGCAGACCGCAAAATCTGCAGCGCCTCCCGCCCATTGTTCCTCAATCCCTGCAATCCAGCCCCTGGCATCGGCAATCGTATAGGGATTAGGCATCACAGCTGTGTAGCGGGTGACGGCAAAATTATCTGCAAGTTCCGCAATCGCTGCGGCGTCGGCTTCTTGAGGTTGCCGTAACAGGAGGCGCTTTGTCCTCACCTGCTTTGTGTTCTGTGTTTCCGGTTGCATGGCGATAATCCATCAAATGCGAAAAGGAGAGATGGCATTCCATCTCCCCTCAACATCTGAAACTTTTTATCGTCCGCCGGGGCCATGAGATGCCGGCGGAGTCCATCATTCCGCCAGAGCTATTCGCTGGGGGCCGACGGGTCGACGGAAACATATGTGCGGCCGCCACGGGACGAGCGGAAAGAGACCTTGCCTTCGCTTTTGGCGAAGATCGTATGGTCCTTGCCAATGCCGACATTGTCACCGGGGTGCCATTTCGTGCCGCGCTGACGCAGAATGATGTTGCCGGGAATTACGACTTCGCCGCCGTACTTCTTGATGCCGAGGCGGCGGCCCGCGGAATCGCGGCCGTTACGTGAGGAACCACCAGCTTTTTTATGTGCCATCTGATCTTCTCCTGCGCCGTTACTTGGACGCTTCTTCGACGATTGTCTTGGCCTGACCGACCCAGTCTTCGCGTTCAATGCGGCCCTTGAAGTTTAAAACTTCGTCGACCTTTTCGATGTCGCTGGCTGTAAAGCCGGCAACCTGAGCAAACTGGGTAATGCCAAGGGCATGCAGCTTTTTCTCGATTGCGGGGCCGACACCTGAAAGTTTCTTCAGATCGTCCGCAGCGCCTTCGGGTGTTGCGAAAAGCATGGCGCCCTCAGCGGGAGCTTCCGCAGCTGCTGTTTTGACCTCTTCAGCCTCGACAGGCTTGGGATCTTCTTCTTTTGCTGCGGCTGCGGGTTTTTTGGCTGCAGCCGTTGCTGCTGCCTTTTTGCCACCGGCTGTAATCTCGGTAATGCGCAGTACCGTCAGGTCCTGGCGATGGCCGGCCTTGCGACGATAATTCTTGCGGCGCTTTTTCTTGAAGACAGTGATCTTCTTGGCACGGGTTTGTTCAACCAGTTCCGCTGAGACGGTGGCGCCGTCAACCAGAGGCGTGCCGATCATCGGCTCGCCGTCGCCACCCACCATCAATACATTAGCGATTTCGACTTTGTCGCCAGCGCTACCTGCAAGCTTTTCGACCTTGATAATGTCGTCCGGTGCAACCCGGTATTGCTTGCCGCCGGTCTTAATGACTGCGTACATTGAATTTGCCTTGCAAAATCACAGAAAATGGGCCGGTCACGCACGCGTGCCGACAAGTTGGCGCGAAATATACATAGGGGCGGTGCTCTGTCAAGAAGCGGGAGGCCTGTTAGATCGTTTCATGTTCAAACAGTTCCCTGTGCACCTGAGGCGATTCGCACACACGCTTGCATGAACATTGCGGTTGCAACACCGCCGCGTGCGCTGTATTCCGTGGCGGTCAATTCAGTACCGCACACGGATGAGACGCATACAGATTGTTTACGAGACTATTTGGTTGCGTTCAGTTTACGGCGCTGCTGGAGGCGTCCGGCGGGGCACCGGGTCGTTCCAATAGGCATGCGGGAGACAAGCTGATCAAAGCTTGTGAGTTTTGGGATTTCAAATAGATGTTTCGGGCAATTGCAGAGTTCCTGACCTTCCGGCGCATGATCGGACCGTTCATTCTCCAGCTTCTCTTCTGGATCACAGCCGCCGGCCTGGTGCTTGTGGGCTTGCGGGAAATTCAGGAAGGACGTGTGGATCAGATCGCCGGCTTCATAGCCATGGGCGTTGGTATCCTGGCATTGCGGCTGTTGATGGAGCTTATCCTTCTGGCCTTCCGCATGTATGACCGGCTTGGCCGGATCGCGCGGTTGCTGGAAGCGGTTGATGAAGCAACGCGGCCCATTTCCGTGATTGAAGACAAAAACGGCGACTAAAGATTTCGACGCTGCGCAAATGCTTCCGCGCCTTGATACTTGGCACGGCAAAGGTTCCCGTGTATCAAGCGGGCGGCCACGAGCCTGATTGGAGAGGTGCCGGAGTGGTTGAACGGGGCGGTCTCGAAAACCGTTGAGCGCGAAAGCGTTCCGAGGGTTCGAATCCCTCTCTCTCCGCCACTGGCTCTTAACCGGCCAGTCTCAATCATCTGCTGCCGACTGCGTTGCCACATTGGTTGTAGCCACAGCCCGAAAATCTCCAGAACCAACCCAAGCCGCTCTCTCAGAACAATCCGCGCGGTCGCTCCTATCCCTTCGGCCCCGGGGGTACCGGTCCGCTTGCGGCGAGGGCGCCGTCGGCGTCGTGTTGTTCATCACCGCGCAGGGGCGGGCAGAAGACGCTCAGGATGTGCAGCTCTGACGTTGCCGAGAGACGGTGGCGATCTTCAGGGCCGACGCAATAAAGTGTATTCGGCTCGAGCACCCAGGTTTCACCATTGCTCAGGTCTTCGACCTTGCCACTACCCGAAACAATGAAGTTCGCTTCCCAGTGGTTTTTGTACCAGAGGTCAGCGACGGCGCCGGCCTTTTGATGCACGTCTGAAAGACTGAAACCGACTTCGTCGGCTGCGGTGATCATGCGGATGCTGCGG
>JAJFHB010000096.1 GCA_021775795.1 Hyphomicrobiales bacterium
AGGCGTGCGCAAGGCCGCAAGGCCTGCGATTTGTTTAGGAAGTATTTGCGTATTTGGCGTGTCAGATAAGACAACAGTGCCAAAGCATCCGAACATGACCAGCCCCCCGGTCTAAGTTTAGTTCGCAAACTGTGTCTCCAAGCAGTAGGGCAAACCCAAGAAGGTTGCAACACTGCATGTATGTAGTCTTACTTTCGCCGGCGACAACATGCTCGGTGTGCTGACCAAGCCTCGCAAATGGCCCATTTTTCCAGAGTCAGGCACGGCGCCGCGCGTACTCTCACCACAGGAACAGGCCGCTGAGCGGCAGTGGGGATAAAGGCGCATTTGCCTGCCCCCGACAGCACCGGCGAGAGTGTAACTGCAATTCAGTTAACGGGGCTGGACTTGGAGGGGCCCGCTATGGCATTGTCATCTTGCCCCAAGGGACTTTGGCCTGGGCGCACTGTCACCAATTACCGATGTTCCGGAATGGCCAACTCCAATTATTCCTCCTTCACAATGCCATCGCCAAACTATGACTTTGATCCACTGATTGAAGCGCTGGCACGTGTACGCGAGCAAATTGAACTGCTGCAACTCGATTGCGGCAACCGCACGCCGCTTTATCGCGCCGCCATGGCCACACTTTTGGACATCGACGGCCTGGCCAGATTGCTGCCGGAAGGCTCGTCAGATCAGATCATCCCCACCAAACCGATCGACCTCGACCCGATTGAATAGGCTGGTCTGATCAGGCTGTTCTTTGTCGACGGCGCCCCTGTCACTGGCACTGTGCGTCGGCATCTTCGAACGCTTCGCAAGGGGTATAGGGTTGATTGCTTGCGTGTTCGGCAGCAACAAACTCCACTTCCGGAATGTCGAGACCGCACTGCTTTTCATTCGAGGCCTCGCGAACCGCTTCCATCTCACCTTTGAGGCGGGCGATTTCCGGGGCGACATTGCCACCCGTCATGGAAGAAAGCGGTAGGCCGATGAGGATAATGCCGATCGTATCATGCGTCCGGGCTTGTTGTTGCACCTGCCCTGCTTCAGACAGTGCCACAGTCAAATTCGCAACTTCCTGTTCGAGCTGACTACAGGTGAAGTTCTGGTACGGAACCGCACTCACATAGGCAGGAGCAATTTTGTCAGGTGACTGCGCACATGCCGCCAAAGCGACAAGCATGGATAGGATTGCCAGCTGTTTCATCGTTCACCCCCCAGTTGCAATGCATCCTACGCGCACGCGCACTTGGTGTGCAAGCCGGCCGGTCTGTTACTGGATTTCACCGTCTGTTCGGCGCGAGGAAATCACTCCTACTCGACAGCCATCGCTGCAGCCGGCGCCGTCCGGTCGGGGTCCGAACCGCTGGAGCGTCGGCGTCGTAATTGCAGAGTGATGATAAGCCCGAGCAGCAGCAGAGCTGGGATATAGAAGATTTCTTTCCAAATTCGATCCCTGTTGGCCACTTCAATGCCGCTGACCGTCACAGGCTCATCGCCATAAAAGTCGAAGTCATTGCCGAGGTAAGCAAGCTCCGGATCGAAGGGCTCTTCGAGGACGACACGGTCTCCGTCCATGGCGAGAATGAGGCCTGTGCCGGCAATGCGGCTTTCGCCGTCTGCCTCAGCGCCGAGGTTAAGAAGGAGGGTTGTGGTTCGTGTCTCGCCAGTTGTACGGAAGTCAGGGCCGGTAATCTCCAGCCTGATCTCACCGTCCGCTGGTTGCCGGGCGGCCGCTTCGAAAAGCTGGGCCGGGATTTCAGTGATGTAGGGCGGTTGCACGCGATCAAGCCAGAAGCCAGGGCGGAACAGAGTGAAGGCAATAAGCAGCAGCGCGATGGTTTCCCAGAGCCTGTTGCGCACGATGATGTGTCGCTGGGTTGCAGACGCAAAGACGAGCATACCGGTTGTTGCCGAAACAAAGACCAGCACGGCCTTTGACCAGGTGACATCGATGAGCAGCAGTTCCGTGTTGAAGATGAAAAGGAAGGGCAGCACCGCCGTCCGGATGTCATAGGCAAAACCCTGGAAGCCGGTCTTGATGGGGTCGCCACCGGAGATGCCGGCCGCCGCAAAAGCGGCAAGCCCGACGGGTGGGGTGTCATCTGCAAGGATGCCGAAATAGAAGACAAACATGTGGGCGGCGATCAGCGGCACGATGAGGCCCGCTTCGGCACCCTGAGCGACGATGACCGGCGCCATCAGGGAAGCAACGACGATGTAGTTTGCCGTGGTCGGCAGTCCAAGGCCGAGGATGAGGCTCATGATGGCGACAAAAATCAGCATCAGCACGAGATTTCCCGCCGCCAGCCATTCAACAAATTCACCAATCCATTGATGCATTCCTGTCAGGGATACAGAGCCTACAATGATGCCGGCTGCTGCCGTGGCAATGGCGATGGATGTCATGTTGCGGGCACCGGCGATCAGGCCCTGCACAAATTCATCAAAACCACGTTTGAGGCCGCGCACCGCATAATCTGTCTGCCCGCGCATCAGGGCTTTGACGGGATGTTGCGCCAGCATGATCAACACAACCGCCAGCGTTGCGTAGAAGGCTGAAAGATGAGGCGACAGGCGCTCGATCATGATCAGCCAGATCAGGAGTATGATGGGCAGGACAAAATAGAGCCCGGTTATGGCAGTGGCGCCCGCACGTGGAAGCTCGGTGATCGGGGCGTCAGGATCATCCGCCTCAAGATCAGGCCATTGTGCGGCAAACCAGGCGAGCAGCAAAAAGCCAACCACCAGCAGAGCCACAACAAATACGCCGGTCACTTCCGGTACGACCTGCTTAACCGTGTCGATCGCGTCGTGAGTCAGCATCATGACGGCCGCAAAGCTGATCAATCCGCCGGCAAAGGCGATAGCCTTCAACAACTGGCAACTTCTCCACGACAGGAACACCAGCGCAGCACCGGCAGCAAAGACGCCCGCCAGCATGCCGTATCTGATCATGGGATCTTCCGGCATGAAGGCGCTCGCCCAGCCGATGCCGAAGAAAGCACCGATGAGGGATGCTGCCATGATGAACCCGCCCAGAGCGCCCATTACCTTGTGGATGCCGGCAACGGCAACCGGGCGCCGGGGCAGCCCCCGCAGGCCGAGCTTAACGGCTTCGAGGTGAACGATGTAGAAGAGGGCAATGTAGGAAATGACCGCCGGCAGGAAGGCGTGTTTCACAACATCCAGATAGGGTATGCCGGCGTATCCCGCCATCAGAAAGGCCGCTGCCCCCATAACCGGTGGCATGAGCTGGCCGTTGGTGGAGGCAGCCACTTCGACCGCTCCGGCCTTTTCGGCTGGAAATCCGGTGCGCTTCAGGAGTGGAATAGTGAAGGTGCCGGTGGTCACGGTGTTGGCGATGGATGAGCCGGAATAAAGCCCGCTCAAGCCTGACGATGCGACAGCCGCCTTCGCGGGCCCGCCGCGCAAGTGGCCCAGAAGAGCAAATGAAACTTTGATGAAATAGCTCCCCGCCCCGGCCTTTTCGAGCAGAGAGCCGAAGAGCACGAAGAGAAAAATCATCGTCGTCGAAATCTCAAGCGGTTTGCCGAAGACCCCCTCTGTCTGCATCCAGTAATGCCAGCCGGCCTTTGAGAGAGACGCCGCCTTCCACTGGATCGCTTCGGGGATGAACGCCTGATTGCCGTAGAGCACGTAGAATATGAAGACGAGAGCGACGATCAGAAGCGGCAGACCAAGGCTGCGGTAGACGGCAGTGCCAAGGACGATGATCCCCAACAGGGAGATGATGTTGTCGCCCGGTGTCGGGTTGCCGGCGCGCAGGGCGATGGCGTCCTTGAAGACGATCAGATAAAGCGCTGCGCAGATGCCGAGAAGAGCCAGGCCCCAGTCATAGACAGGAACGCTTGAGCGCGAACACCAGCGCGAAAGCGGGTAGGAAAACACCACCATGAGAAAAGCAAAGGCCAGGTGGATGCACCGTGCTTCACCGCTGTTGAGGACAAACCTTATATGAAGCCCAAGCATTTCCCTGACGGGTGCCGCCACGAGATCATGCAACCAGTAAGGAATTTTCGAGGCGTAATAGAGCTGAAACAACGACCAGGCGATTGCCGTGACAATGGCGAAATCGCCCTGCCCGCCTGCAAGTTTTCTGGCGCCGGGTGCAGGGTCCACTTCCAGGTGCCTGGTGGGCCTTGCCAGGCTGGTATACTCCGGCGTATCGCTCATGTCAGTTCGCTTGAGGCAGGTTCGACCGGTGTAGGGTCGCGGGGTATCCGCCTTCTAAAGCGCTTCGCGTAGATAGGGAAGCGTTTGCTGCTATTCCATCAACCCGATTTCGCGATAAGCCCTGATGGCACCCTCGTGCAGTGGCGCCGTCAGACTGTCAGAGATCATCTGCTCGGCAACAAGTCCTGAAAAGGCTGGATGCAACCCCTTGAAGTCCTCAAGGTTGGCCAGCACCGCATGAGCCAGGATGTAAACGGCCTCTTCCGGCACATCGGTTGAGGTTACGAACGTGGCACCGACGCCAAAGGTGTTGATGTCAGATCGGTTGTTGTAGGTCCCCGCGACAATGGTGGCATAACGGTAATAGGGGGTGTCGGCCAGGAGCAGATCAACCAATTCGCCTTCCGCATTCACGAGATGCGAATCGCAGGACGACAGGGTTTCCTCGGTCGCCGCCGATGGATGGCCCACAAGCCAGAAATAGGCATCAATCTTGCCGTCACACAGGGCTTCCGCCTGTTCCGAGGACTTCAGCTCTGCGGCCAGCCGCAAGTCGTCATCTGACCAGCCGAAGGCCTGGGCAATGGCATTCCACGTATTGCGTTGGCCCGACCCGGCATTGCCGATATTGACCCGGTGTCCGATCAGATCAGTGATGTTGTGGATGTCTTTTTCGTCACGGGCCAGAATGGTCACCGGCTCGGCATAAACGGAGAAAACCGCGCGCAACCCCTCAAAGGCACCGGCTTCCGCGAAACCGCCTAAACCATGGTAGGCATTATACTGAACGTCAGACTGGACGACGCCAAACTCCAGATCCTGGGCCCGGATGGTGTTGACGTTGTAGACGGAGCCACCGGTCGATTCCACAGAACAGCGGATCCCGTGCTCGCGTCGGTTCTTGTTCACAAGTCTGCAGATTGCACCGCCTGTGGGATAATAAACACCGGTTACCCCGCCGGTTCCAATGCTCATGAACCGCTGTTCAGCAGCGTTGGCGCTGTCTGCAGGGGCAAGAGTGCCTGCGCTCAAACCAAGCGCCAGTGCTGCAAAAAATGTGGTTTTCTTCATGACAACGTCCTCCCAGACCAGCCGGCAAGTGCTCGGGCTCGCGGGCGGAATCAAAGGCCATAACGGCAGCA
>JAJFHB010000097.1 GCA_021775795.1 Hyphomicrobiales bacterium
CCTGTGGCCGAAAGCGGCAAGAGCAAAGCGATGCGCGCACCACCCTGGCTCAGGGCTGCAACATCTGTCTCGGTGACGGTCGAGGATGAGCCCGTACCATCAAACCAGTTGCCGACATCAAGGTCGACACCGCTTGTGCAGCCGGCAAGGCTTAGTGTCGCCACCACGAAAGTGCCGGCCAGCCAAAGCCGCCACGTGTCTGCAATGCTCCGCACATGTGCGGAGAATGTCTGTCTGCGCTTCACAATATGGCCCCTGTTTTCTCGTCCCGATCCCACCGGGTGCCCCGCATCTCTCCGATTCGGCGGCTTTCGCCGATCGACTTGACTCTGTAAGCTAAACAATCTTTCCGAATATGTAAAAACCATATCGAAGATAGACTTAACATGGCCATCGCGTTTCCCCTCGGTTAAATTGCAGGAACGTCACCGCCACACCACACTGGGAACAGTTTGCAGCTATGCAGAACTCGCGCAAAACGTTCCTCCTTGAAGGACAGACAATACAGGCTCCCCGCCTTGAACCCGGGCTTTATGTCACCGCCACACCCATAGGTAATCTGGCGGATATTACCCTGCGCGCATTGCGCGTCCTTGCAGCAGCAGACGCAATATACTGCGAGGATACCCGTGTTAGCGCCAAGTTGGCGCGGAATTATGGCATTTCCACGCCTTTGCGGGCCTATCATGACCACAACGCAGCCAAAGTCCGGCCAACAATCCTGCGGTATTTGCGTGATGGCGCAGCCCTGGCGCTGATCAGTGATGCGGGAACGCCGCTCATCTCAGATCCCGGTTTCAAGCTGGTCCGCGAGGTGGTTGCTGAAGCATTGCCGGTGACGGCGATCCCGGGTGCAACCGCACTGGCTACAGGATTGGCTTTGTCCGGCCTGCCGAGTGATCGTGTTCTGTTTGCTGGTTTTCCACCGGCGAAAAAGGGAGCGAGGCAGACTTTCTATGAGGAAATGGCGGCCTTGCGGGCCACTCTGGTGTTTTTTATGTCGACCCGCCATCTCGACACCGGGCTGCTTGAAATGCATGCTGTATTTGGCTCACGCCAGGTGGCAGTTGCCCGCGAACTCACCAAAATGAACGAAGAAGTGCTGCGCGGCAGCCTTGTCGAGGTTGCAGAAGAGATCTCTCAACGTCAAACCCTCAAGGGCGAAGCAACCGTCATCGTCGGCCCGCCAGCAGATCTGCAGGAGCTTAGCTCGGCGGAATTATCCACGTTGTTGCAAAAAGCGCTGGCCGAGATGTCCGTGCGTGATGCTGTCGATGCGGTTACTGAGGCAACGGGCAGTCCGCGGAGGGTTGTATACAAACTTGCCCTGGCATTGCTGAATCCGGAAACGGAGGATGGTGAGCAGGCCTGATGCGCACGTCCGGCACTTCTGCAAAACAACGCGCCTACCGGCTTGGCCGTTGGGCAGAAACTACTGCCGCCTGGTTCCTCCGCTTGAAAGCTTACAGAATTCTGGAAACGCGCTACGTCTCACCCGTTGGCGAGATCGACCTCATTGCCCGGCGCGGGCGCGTTATCATATTTGTTGAGGTGAAGGCCCGGCATGACTGGGATAGCGCAGCCCAGACCATATCGATAAGGCAGCGCCAACGCATTGTCAGAGCCGCCCTTCACTGGCAACAGACATCGCAGGCATCAGTGGTTTACGACCTGCGGTTTGATGCCATTTTGGTCAATCGTTTCGGCCTGCCGCGCCATCTGACGAACGCCTTTCAGGCGAGTTGAATCAGCGGTTACTGTCCTAACGCCTTGATCCCATGCCCCGTTGTTCTGTAAATGGCGGACGCCACTGTTCAAAAAGCTGGGAACCCGCCTCATGAGCCTGCATACAGCCATCCAGATGGATCCGATCGATGCCATCGACATCAAGGGAGATTCATCGTTTGCCTTGCTGCTTGAAGCGCAGGCGCGGGGCCACGAAATCTTCTACTATCTTCCCAATGCACTCAGCCTAAGAGACGGACGTTTGCTGGCCCGCGGACATACCGTGAAGGTGGAAGACAGCGAAGGCGACCATTTTGCTTTGTCCGAGCCGCGCGAGGTCAATCTTGCGGATGTGGATGTGATCCTCATGCGGCAGGATCCGCCGTTCGACATGAGCTACATCACTGCCACCCATCTGCTCGAGCATGTTCACCCGGACACTTTGGTCGTCAATGATCCCATGCATGTGCGCAATGCGCCGGAGAAGCTTTTCTGCATTGAATTTGCCGACTTCATGCCGCCTACCCTCATCACTCGCGATGCCCGGGAAGTTCGCTCTTTTCGCGAAGAGTTCGGCGATATCATTGTGAAACCGCTTTATGGCAACGGCGGCGCCGGGGTCTTCCGTCTGGTACATGGCGATGAAAATCTGGCATCGCTTCTGGAATTGTTCGAACAGAACTTTCGCGAACCCTACATCGTGCAGCAGTATCTGCCCGCGGTTCGCGAGGGTGACAAACGCATCATCCTCGTTAATGGCGAGCCTGCAGGCATCATCAACCGTGTGCCGGCTGCAGGCGAAAGCCGCTCGAACATGCATGTGGGAGGCCGCCCCGAACCCATCGAAATGAGTGCCCGTGACCAAGCCATCTGTGAAGCCATCGGGCCGGAACTGCGCCGCCGCGGTCTCATATTCGTTGGCATCGATGTCATCGGCGACTGGCTCACTGAAATCAATGTCACCTCGCCAACGGGCATTCGTGAGGTCAAGAATTTCGGTGGCAACGATATTGCTGCCATGATTTGGGATGCCATCGAAGCCAAGCTTTAAAGTACTGCTAGGCGGCGAGAGGCAAGGGAAAGTCGTCACATGACGGAACGGTATGATGCAATAATCATTGGCGCCGGTGTTATTGGTGCAGCAATCGCCCTGGAAATGTCGCGGCGTGGCCGGCGCACGCTTTCCATCGACAAGCTTCCTGCCGCCGGCTATGGGCCGACCAGCAACTCCTGCGCCATTATCCGTGTCCATTACTCGACCCTGGACGGCACTGCCTTTGCCTACGAAGGTTATTATTACTGGAAGGACTGGGCGCGCTACCTGGGCACGGTGGATGAGCGCGGCCATGCGGAGTTTGTCGAATGCGGCTGCCTCGTCATGCAGACCGACCTGAACGACAACCTGAAGCGTCACTGCGCCCTCGCCGATGAGCTTTCCATACCCTACGAGATCTGGGATGGGGACCGTATCCGCGAGCGATTGCCGGTTTATGATTTGGCACGCTATTTCCCGCCCAAGCGCATGGCTGACGACGGCTTTGCCGAGCCCACGGGCGGCGCAGTGAAGAGCGGCGTGTTCTTTCCCACCGCCGGCTATATCTCTGACCCGCAACTTGCCACGCATAATCTGCAGCGCGCAGCAGAAGCACAGGGAGCGGAATTCCGGTTCAATCAGGAAGTTGTCGAGATCTGCAAGACCAAGGGTCGCATCTCTGGCGTCACTCTGGCTGATGGCGGGCGGATCGATGCTCCAATCGTGGTCAATGTGGCAGGACCCCACTCTTCAATCATCAACGACATGGCCGGCGCGCTTGGAGACATGAAAATTTCGACCAGGGCGCTGAAACAGGAGGTCGCACACGTACCGTCTCCTGCCGGGTATGACTTTGGAACAGATGGTCTCGTTGTTTCTGACAGCGACATTGGCTGTTACTGTCGGCCGGAAACCGGCAATCACATTCTTATCGGCAGCGAAGACCCTGAGTGTGACCCGCGCGAGTATGTGGATCCCGATACTTATGATCGCGGTTTTACCGAGCAATGGACTCATCAGGCACAACGACTGGCGCAACGTATCCCGTCCCTTGGCATTCCCGGTTCCATGCGCGGTGCGGTGGACCTTTACGATGTGACCGTCGACTGGATTCCGATTTATGACAAATCGTCGGTTCCCGGTTTCTATATGGCGATAGGCAGTTCCGGCAATCAGTTCAAGAACGCGCCGGTCGCCGGTAAGATGATGGCGGCCCTGATTGATTATTGCGAGGGAGGCAACAATCATGACACAGCGCCCCTGTCTTTCCGCCTTGACCACATTGGCCGCAACCTGAATGTCGGGTTCTACTCACGGCTCAGGGAAATCAACGAAGACAGTAGTTTTTCGGTCCTGGGCTGACCCGGACAGCCCACAGGACCGAGAGGTATTACCTCAATCGTGCGCGGTTTGCCCCCGGGGTGACCGCCGGCACTGCTGCGCGGGCATCCGGTCAGGCCAGTAATTCTTCCCAAAAAGCGCGTTCAGTTCCGTCGGGATATCGGGGTGAACCCGGCCTCACCCGGGAAGGTTTGCACGTCACTGAACTTCACACATCTGTCATGTAATCAAAGGCTGATCGTCACAGTCCGCATCTATCCTCTGGTCATCAAATCGACCAATGGGAAGAAAACTGTGGTTGCTGCACTCAGGGTTAGCGGTCTTTCAAAAACGTTTTCAAACGACAAGAAGGCGCTTGATGATGTTTCACTGCGTGTCGAAAATGGCGAAATCGTCGCTCTCATCGGCGCCTCAGGCTCCGGAAAATCGACGCTTCTCCGGCATGTTTCCGGATTGATTTCCGCTGACCGCTCCAGTGCAGGAGAGATTTTTGTCTTCGACCGCAAAATCCAGTCCGGCGGCAGCATAGCCCGCGAAGCCGCTGACATCCGATGCGACATCGGCATGGTGTTTCAGCAGTTCAATCTGGTGGGACGGTTGTCTGTCCTCACCAATGTTCTGACCGGGCTCCTGGGCAAAATGCCGAAGATGCGTGGCACACTGGCACGCTTCAACAAGCAGGAAAAACAACTGGCGGTACGCGCTCTTGAGCGCGTTGGCATCGTTGATAAGGCCCTTCAACGCGGTTCAGAACTGTCCGGGGGCCAGCAGCAGCGAGCAGCGATCGCCCGAACCTTGGTTCAGGGTGCAAAAATGATCGTTGCCGACGAGCCGATCGCTTCTTTGGATCCTTCGTCCGCGCGCCGGGTGATGGACATTCTTTCCGAATTGAACAGAAGCGATGGCATTACAGTTGTCGTATCCCTTCATCAGGTCGAATACGCCCTGAAATATTGCCCGCGAACTGTCGCCCTTCGCGATGGCAAAGTTGTCTACGACGGGCCATCGGAGGCCCTCACCCCGGACTTTTTGAGTGAATTGTACGGGGCGGAAAGTGAAGAGCTTTTCCTGCCGGGCCTCAACCCAAGTCCGAAGAAAAAGCAGAAACGCACACGCGTCACGAACGGCGCTGGAAAACGGCGGAACGTACCGGCCACCGCGGCAAACGCGCTGGCCTGATCCTCAACCATTCGAGTAATTGGAAAATCAGACCTTTGAAGGAGACTGTTAAATGCTGAAAAAACTTCTGGGTGCCACAGGGCTGGCAGCGGTTATGGCATTGTCGACATCGGCTTTTGCTGCTGATGAGCTGAACTTTGGTATCATTTCTACCGAATCCTCTTCCAATTTGCAGACCATTTGGGAGCCCTGGCTTGACGCCATGGAAGCAGAAACAGGTTTGGATGTGACGGCTTTCTATGCGTCCGATTACGCCGGCGTCATCGAGGCCATGCGATTTGACAAGGTCCAGGTTGCCTGGTTTGGCAACAAATCAGCCATGGAAGCGGTTGATCGCTCCAGCGGTGAAGTGTTTGCTCAGACTGTCGATGTCGAGGGCAACCCGGGATACTGGTCGCTCATCATTGTGCACAAGGATAGCGAGTTCCAGACCCTCGAAGATATCCTGACCTGCGACAAGTCAATCGACTTTGGAATTGGCGACCCGAATTCCACTTCCGGGTTTCTGGTACCCACAACATACATTTTTGCGGCCAACAACATCACGCCCACCGATTGTTTTTCAACGGTACGCAACGCCTCGCATGAAGCCAACGCCATGGCAGTTGCCACAGGCCAGGTACATGCGGCTGCAAACAATACGGAAAACATGCGCCGCCTGCAGGTCACAGCACCCGATGCCTATGCGGATATCCGTGTGATCTGGCAATCGCCGCTCATTCCTAGCGACCCGCTGGTATGGCGTGAAGATCTCGACGCGGACATTAAGGCGAAAGTCTACACCTTCGTAATGACCTACGGGCGCAACGGTTCGGCTGAAGAAGTTGCTGCGGCCCGCGAAGTGATGGCTGCTCTGGGATGGGCTCCCTTCCGGCCGTCATCAGATGCTCAGCTTTTCCCGATCCGCCAGCTGGCGCTCAACAAGGAAATCCTGCGCATCCAGGGTGATGAAAATTACACTGACGAGGAAAAGCAGGAACAGATTGTGGCTCTTCAGGAACAATCTGACGCGATTGGCGAACTGATGGCCAGCATTCCAAATATGTAACGCTTCAAACCGTTGCTTCAAATCCCGGCGCCGGGCGGATTTCCGTCCGGCGCCGACATTGTAGGTAGACACCCTTCTTTTCGGAACCGGCTGCTCATGACCGATACTCCCCTCCATCCCCGCCCTGATCAACCTCGCCTGGCACAGATGGCAAAGGCAGACGCAATAGTCGTGCCCAAACCCCCGTTGCTGGAACAGATGCGTTCCTGGGCCTTGGGACTGGCGGTTGCGGCACTCCTTGTGTGGAGCTGGTCACCTGCGGAGATGAGCAATTTTATCGATCTCTTCACGGATTGGCGCAATATGGCCGAGTTCGGGGCAGGATTTCTCAGCCCCGATTTTCATTATTGGGAAGCCTATCTTGAGCAAATGGTCGTCACCATTCAGATAGCCCTGTGGGGCACAGCCCTCGCTGTTGTCGTTGGCATACCGTTTGCGCTCCTCAGTTCATCAAACATTGCTCCCTGGTGGATCGTGCAACCGGTCCGTCGTATGATGGATGCGTTCCGCGCCATCAATGAAATCGTCTTTGCGCTGCTGTTTATCGTGGCTGTCGGGCTTGGCCCCTTCGCCGGGGTCATGGCGCTTTTTGTTCACAACACCGGCGTTATCGCCAAGCTCTTTTCTGAGGCTGTTGAATCCATAGACCCGCGACCGATCGAAGGCATCCGTGCGACAGGCGCTAGCCGCCTGCAGGAAGTGGTTTTCGGCGTTATCCCTCAGGTCATCCCGTTATGGAGTTCGTTCACGCTCTATCGCCTTGAGACGAATGTGCGCTCCGCTACGGTTCTCGGCATCGTCGGTGCCGGCGGCATCGGACACTTTCTCTACGAGAACATTCGCAGCTTCCAGTATGGGCAGACAGCGGCAATCATCATCATAATTGTGGTGTCCGTCAGTCTGATCGATATTGTTTCCGCCCGTATTCGGGCGATGCTGGTGTGAATTGCCGGCGGACTGTTTGAATCCGGGCTGTAGCTTTGAGCAAGAATACTTTTGAGCGATACGCTGTCTACGCGGCACCGCGCGCCGATACACGCCTTGCGGCGTTTGCGCGTGGATGGCTTGGGTACGACGCGGAGACGGGGCAGGTCTGTAAAGCCCATGTGCCGCCGGACCTGACCCGCGAAGAACACACAGAAATCATCCGCTCTCCCTCAAGGTACGGCTTTCATGCAACCTTGAAAGCACCGTTCCGGCTCGCTGATGGCGTCGACAGCAATGAACTGCGGGAAGCCGTGAGAGACATTGCTGCGCAGGCAGTGGCTCTGGAGGTGGATGTGCAACTATCAGCACTGGGGCCATTCCTCGCACTGGTGCCCGAAACGTCAGATGGCCGGCTTTCAGAACTTGCATGGCGCTGCGTGTACGAGCTTGATCAATTCCGTGCGCCGTTGTCTCAGGCCGAAATTGAACGGCGCGAATCCACAGGCCTCTCAGGGGTGCAGAA
>JAJFHB010000098.1 GCA_021775795.1 Hyphomicrobiales bacterium
AGGGCTTCGGTTCATTGCTTGCCGAACATTAATTCGACTGGCGTTGGGCAACGCCATCAAAGATCAACGAATAAAACACGAAACGAGGAATCTACGATGGGTTACACGGTCCAGTTTGCGCTCCTGTCGGAAGGCGGGCGAGAACTCAAGCAAGTGCAGTTATCCCGAACAATTATAGCTGGTTGGACCGGGCGCAATGCGGCGGCGATGGAAGCTCATATCGCTGAGCTCGAAGAACTCGGCGTAACACGCCCGGTTCGTACGCCCATGTTCTACCGCGTCGCTTCAAGGCGCATTACAACGGCACCTGAAATCGAAGCCATTGGGAGCGCCTCCAGCGGCGAGGTTGAGTTTTTTCTGATCCGTATCGATGGCGAGATATGGGTGGGTGTGGGATCTGATCATACCGACCGTGAAGCCGAAACCCACGGGGTCACCCTTTCCAAACAGATGTGTGACAAGCCGGTGGCTGCAGAGCTCTGGCGTTGGGCCGATGTGCAGGATCATTGGTCAGACCTGCAGTTAAGCTCAAGTATCATTGATGCTGGTGGTGAGCGCGTTAGATACCAGGAGGGCCCGGTCACGGCCATGCTGGCGCCTGAGGATCTTCTTGAGCGGTTTGCCAAAGAGGACAGTCAGGGCGGGCTGGGTGAGGGTGATCTGATGATGTGCGGCACACTACCCGCCATCGGCGGCGTGCGGGGAGCACAAACATTTGAGTTCGAGCTGACAGACAAAGTCTTATCCCGGACAATCGGACACAGCTACGGAATCACCGAGCTTTCTGTCGAGGGCTGACCGGAGCAATCCGGGGTCAGAACTCTTTCGTCTGAAACAAGGTGATTGCTGTTTTGGGCCCGGATCGATCTGTTACCAAAGCTCCGGTTTGTTGAGTGCTTCGACACAGTGAGACGGGCCGATCAACGAACCCTGTTCCTTTTCAGACAGCGATTGTCCTAACCAACCATGCGGATGATTCAACTTGAGAGGAGCTTGGGCAAACTCTTCGGTAATCTGCCGGAATCCAACCTTGGAATAATAATCCGGATCACCATAAGTAACCGCGATATCGATTCCTCTATGGCACAATTCGTTTAATCCATAAGCGATCAGTTTCTGTCCGACACCCTTCTTCTGCTGATCAGTTTTCACGGCAACCGGAGACAGAATAAAAACCGTGCGGTCGTCCTGCTCATAGTTCAGGCGGGAAAAGAAGATACAGCCCACAAAAACCTGGTCGTCATATGCTGAAAAGACAAACAGGTCTTGGTGCGGCGTTGTCTCCATCAAATCGTCTACCAGTAGGCGGATGATGTTACCTTCTTCAGCGCCCTCAGAATCACTGAACGTCGCTGCAAAAAGTTGAGAAATTTCCTGCTCGCGACCGACATGGCCTGAGATAAACTCCATTATGCCCCTCCAACTCGGGCCGTTCGCAGTCGCGTCGTTGGATTATCTTTGTGCGTCGTGGCAGGCGCCATACCAACGTGAAATGCTCTAGGTGGGATCGTAGTAGTGGATCTCGTGAAGCGTGCAGCCACCTTCAGATTTGAAGGGACCATGATAGGCCCCTGGCGGCCGGCACGCATAGGTGTTGGGCGCAAAGGCTTCGCCGCCATTGCCACTTTCGTCATTGCCCACTGTGAGGTCTCCTGAAACCAGATAGACCTCTTCCCAATAGTCATGGACAAAGGGTGCTGTTGTGAAGACCCCGGGCGCAAATCTCAGGAGCCGGGTGCGCGTACCGCGTTTGTTGTCCTCATCCAGCGAGCCAGCCAGGATTTTCTGCTCGATGCCGTCGGGATAACCAGGGGGAACATGCCACCCCTCATTCATGTCAACGGCATGGAATTCTTTGTGTTCTTTGTTGATCGTCACGTCTGGTCTCCTGATGAATGCTGGTTGGCTGTGCTTAGGTGACGTGGCAACATTCCGCACTTCAGCGGTTGCTTGTCAAGCGTGTGTTGGGTGAGATGGTGTGCTGTCTTTGCGATAGAGAGGTGATGTACATGGACTTTGAATTTATCAATCTTGATGTGCGTGGCCCCGTTGGCTGGTTCAGATTTAACCGGCCGCCACGAAATGCTGTGCATTGGGAAATGTTTCATGAGTTCTATCCTGCTCTAGAGGCTCTGCAGCAGCGGCCCGATGTCAGGGTGATCGTCATTGCAACCGCGGTTCCGGGCCACTTCAGTGCCGGCGCGGATCTGTCCGTCTTTCAGAACATCGGTAAAGAGGGCATGCGCGATTGGGTCGTGAACAGCCATCGTCTGGCCCGGGCGGTGCGGGAATCGGAAAAGCCTGTGCTTGCCGCGATTGACGGCATTGCCGTGGGCGGGGGCCTCGAAATGACGTTGCACGCGGACTTGCGATTTGCCGGATCCAACGCAAGATTTGGGCAACCCGAAGTCAATATCGGATTTGTCCCCCCGCTTGGCGGAACGCAGGGTCTCGTGCGCCTTGTCGGGCGCAGCAATGCCTTTCGCATTCTCTATGGCGGTGACATTTTTTCTGCAGACGTGGCATTGCAGATGGGGTTGGTCGACTTCCTCTGCGAGCCGGACGGGCTTGAATCTGATGTTCAGGCTTATGGCGAAATGCTCGCCACCAAGCCCGCAAATACCCTTGCCGCCATCCGCCGGTGTCTGATCGAGGGCGGTGACAGTCCCTTCGATGACGGGTTGGCTGTTGAAGCCGGGGTTGCCAATGCGCTTGGCGCACACCCGAATTTCGAGGAAGGCGTTACGTCGTTTCTGGAAAAGCGTAAACCGAACTGGGTTTGAGGCCTCAGACCTTATAGGGTGCGGCGCGAGATCACGCGGCTGGGAAACTTTGATATGGGTGTGTTGAGCGGTTACAGGGTTCTGGATTTTGGCCGCTACGTGGCAGGCCCTTATTGTGCAACCTTGCTTGCGGATTTTGGTGCGGAGGTCATCCGCATCGAAAAGCTCGCAGGCTCCGAAGACCGCTACACGATGCCGGTGGAGCCTGACGGGGTGGGCGCCCTGTTCCTGCAGATGAACCGCAACAAGAAGGGCATGACCCTCAATCCGATGAAGCCGGAAGGCCGGGAGGTCGTCAAGCGGCTCGTGGCAACCGCAGATGTGGTTGTTGCAAACATCCCGTCAGCTGGTTTGAAGGCCATGGGTCTGGACTATGCTTCTCTTCAGGAAGTAAAGCGGGACATTATTCTCACTACGGTTTCGACATTCGGCAGTGGCGGTCCCTACAGCGAACGTGTCGGCTTTGACGGCCTGGGGCAGGTGATGAACGGTGGTGCACATCTCTCGGGCCCTGAAGGCGTTCCCACCCGCTCGCCAATGACCATGGTGGATTACGGAACCGCCATGATGTCAGCATTCGGCACGGTGACAGCGCTCTTACACAAAGAGCGAACCGGCGAGGGGCAGATTGTCGAGGGCGCTTTGCTGAACACGGCACTCACCTTTTCCAGTGCCTACCTTGTCGAGCAGCAGTTAACGCAGAAAAACCGGGTCTCAACCCATAACCGGGCTCAGATTGCGGGCCCGGCTGATATCATCCGCACGCGTGATGGATGGATCATGGTGCAGGTCATTGGCCAGCCATTGTTTGAACGCTGGGCGCACATGGTCGGCCGGCCGGAATTGATAGAGGACCCCCGTTTTGCAAGTGACAATGATCGGGGTGACAATGGCGATGCGCTCACGTCAATTGCAAGCGAGCATGCCGCCGGGCTGACGACGCTGGAGACGCTTGATCTCTACGCGCAGGCCTCCGTACCTGCGGGGCCGGTTTACACACCTCAAGAAGCTATCGACGACCCGCACGTGAAACACATGGGCTTTCTCGAAGACGTGCAATATGGATCGCTGCCTCCGGCACCACTTGCCCGGGCACCCATCTCATTGTCTGAAACACCCTCGGAAATAAAGACACCGGCTCCGGCGCTTGGTCAGCACACAAATGAAATTCTCCTTAGCCTTGGTTACGACGATGCGGAAATCGAAGAGTTGAGACGTGCTCGTGCGGTGTAGTTCAGGCCATCTGCCGCAATGAAAAATCGCTCGCTCAGTCTGCTGCTGATTGCGGAAGTGGCGGCCATGTCACTGTGGTTCGTGTCCGCTGCCATTCTGCCGGACATGTTGCGGGAAGTTGAAGTCTCACCCTTCCGCCAGGCGGCATTGTCGAGTGGCGTGCAGGCGGGTTTCGTTGTGGGTGCACTGTTGTCGGCCTTCTTTGGCCTTGCCGACCGCTTTGACCCGCGCCGTGTCTTTGCCAGCTGCGCCATTGCTGCCGGATTAATGAACGGGCTGCTGCTGGTCGCAGATCCGGGCTCTGCTTTCGCCATTGCAGCGCGTGTTGCAACAGGAGCTCTGTTGGCAGGCGTTTATCCGGTCGGCATGAAAATTGTGGTCGGCTGGGGTAAGGAGGATCGCGGTTTCCTCGTGGGCGCCCTTGTCGGCGCGTTGACCCTTGGTTCGGCACTGCCGCATTTGATTTCCATTACGGGTGGGGCTGATTGGCAGTTTACGGTCATCGTTGCATCACTTGCTGCCATTGCCGCAGGCTTCATCGGCCTGTTTGTTTCGCTTGGGCCGCACCACGCTGTTGCCCCTGCTTTTGATCCAGGTGTCATTGCAGCGGCATGGACGAACAGACGCGTGCGTCTCGCCTATGCAGGCTATCTGGGCCACATGTGGGAGCTCTATGCCATGTGGGCCTGGGTGGCAGCGGCCACGGCAGTTTCATACGGGCACACGATGGCCGGGCCGGACGCTGAATGGTTTGCAAAGCTCACAGCCTTCATCGCCATCGGTTCCGGCGGC
>JAJFHB010000099.1 GCA_021775795.1 Hyphomicrobiales bacterium
CCTCCTGCGCCATGCGGTCAAGGAAGGTTGCTGTACGCTGTCGGGCTTCCTCAATCATTGTCTGTATCCTTCATTTGGTGTGGTTGCCGGTTACGTCGGCATCAAGCGTTGTCGAGTGTGGCGATGATGGCGAGATGGTCACTGACGCCACCGATCAGGCGAACGTCGCGGGCCTCATAGTGGGGGCTTGTAAACAATCCGTCGACCATCAATTGAAGGTCACCGGCATAATGCAGGTCCGCGTCAAGGCTGGTCGTGTGGCTGGAGGGAACGCAATCCTTGTAGCTTGCTGCCAGTTTCCCAAAGATTTCGCCGCCGCGGGGGGCGTTCATGTCACCGCAGAACACCACTCTTTCTTCCTTCTCCAGAAGGCCAAGAACACGGGACACATCGAGGCTTTGTTCCGGCGTCACGGCAGCGTTGGCGGACCAGGTGAAATGGGTGGTGGCGAGACGCAGATCAGCGCCGCCCGGCATCTCTAGGGACGCTGTCAGAAGTGTGCGTTTCAGAACTGATTGTGGAGTTTCGCGCCAGACATAGGTCGCCAGGGGTGATGCATCGTTGCGATAGACGTGGGCAGTGGTATCTGCAAGCGGCAGGCTTGTGATAATTGCAGAACCCAGAACATCATCGCTGCCGTCTGCCCGTTCAGTGTGGCACATGGGGGCGAATACACCCTCGACGCCATCATTCGCTGTCAGCCTCTGATAATCGCCATAGAAGAGTTCATGCAGGCAGAGGATGTCTGCGTCTTCGCGTGCAAAAAATTCTTTCTGGCGTTCCAGATGAGTGTCCTTTTCCACATTGAGGGTAATGAGCTTCACGGCCATGGAAAGTCTGTTGCCTCGTGGATCTTGTTCAGCGCAGGCATCGATTGCACAACAGATGGTTTTCGGTCAACACTGCCGCTCTTGACCGCGATGTTTCGGCATCGTTCATCTGTGCTTGTCTGAGGAGAGACGCTGTATGACGCAGGATTACAAGATCTTTGAACTGGGCCGCGTGGAATTGCAACGCGGTGAAGTTCTCAACAATGCACAGCTGGCGTATCAGACCTATGGCGAGCTCAATGAGGCTGGCGACAATGTGGTCGTCATGCCCACCTTCTATACCGGCACGCACCTGCGCAATGAAGGGTTTTTCGGCTCAGGGCGCGCTCTTGATCCGGCACGTCATTTTATTGTCTCGATCAACATGTTCGGCAATGCCCTGTCGTCCTCGCCAAGTAACGCTGTGTCACCCCAAAATGGCTCGGGCTTTCCGAAAGTTACCCTGTGGGACAACGTGAAATGCCAGCATGCACTGTTGACGCAGCAACTGGGTGTCAAGCGCATTGCGCTTGTCACCGGCTGGTCAATGGCGGCCTGTCAGTCGTTTCAATGGGGCGCGCAATACCCCGATATGGTTGATGCGATACTGCCGTTTTGCGGTTCGGCGCGGACCTCTCCGCACAACTTTGTTTTTCTGGAGGGCATTAAAGCGGCACTGCAGGCAGACCAGAACTTCAACAACGGCGATTACGAGCAGCAGCCTGAGCGTGGCTTGCGGGCATTCGCTCGTGTCTATGCAGGCTGGGCCTTTAGCCAGACCTTCTATCGTGAAGAGCTGTTTCGGCAACTTGGGTTTGAGACGGTTGAAGATCTTCTCGTCGATTGGGAAATCGACCACGTCGAAAACTGGGACGCCAACAATCTGCTCGCCAAACTGTGGGCCTGGCAGCAGGGCGACATCAGCAACAATGAACTCTACGGCAAAGACTTCGAGCGCGCACTCGGGGCAATAAGTGCCCGCGCCATTGTGATGCCCTGCTCAGATGACCTTTATTTTCCACCTGAAGACAGCGAAATCGAAGTCCGGCACATGCCATGCGCAGAACTGCAGGTCTACCACTCGCCCTGGGGTCACTGTGTTGCAAGTCCGGGCAATGATGCAGGCTTTCATGGGGCGCTCGACAAGGCGATCACCGAGCTGCTCCAGTCTTAGTGCAAGCGGCAAGGCAATGATGACCCCGACAGTGCGTTTTACCTTCTCGCGGCTTCAGCATGCGCTGTCGCTCAGTTTCGGTTGCGGGCTTAGTCCTTACGCTCCCGGCACCGTTGGTGCGCTTGCGGGATTGCCGTTGCATTTTGTTCTCGCGCCACTTGGACCTCTCTGGGAAAGCGTCATTCTCCTGCAACTTTTCGTTTTGGGCGTGTGGGCGTGTCACAAGACCGGTGAGGCTTTGGGAGAGCCCGATCATGGCGCAATCGTTTGGGATGAAACCTGGGGCATGGCGCTGGTTCTCGCCTGGGCACCAGGTGGGTATCTCTGGTGGCCTTTGGCGTTTGTGCTCTTCCGGTTTTTCGACATCACCAAACCATGGCCGGTAAATCTGCCAAATGACCATATGGAAAACGGCCTGGGGGTTATGCTTGATGATGCGCTGGCAGCGTTCTATGCGGTTGCCGTATTGTGGGCGGCAAACTTTGCGTTTGAGCGCCTGTTTTAGGCTGGAAAAACACCCAACAGCCAGGCAGCGGCCGCGGTCAGTGGAACGGCTGCAATCCAGGCGTCTGTCATGTCGAGCAGACCCCCTTGCGGCCCGTAGATGGCCGGGTAATCCTTAAGACCCGCCGCCCGCTTGTGAAACGAAGCAGAGAGATCTCCGGCAACGGCTGCAATGGCGCCGGCAACTATGAGCGCTGTCCAGGCGAGGACGGGCCCGCCACCTGCGATCAGAATGTAACCTATCGAGAGCACACCAAGCGCGCACAATCCGGTGACGAAACCCTCGACAGTCTTGTTCGGGCTTAAAGCTCCAAACAGGGGTGTTTTACCAACAAGCTTGCCCCCGAGTACGGCCAGACTGTCGAAGATCTCCACATGGATAAAGGCGAGAACAATGAGTGGATAGGCCTCAGGCTGATGAGCGATATGGGCAAACAGGGCGAGAGGAATGCCCGGAAAGGCGCCGGCATCGAGCAGGGCACCGCCAGAGGCAAACGCTGCACCAACGTTGCCATTGGACCTGGCTCGAACGAGATGTGCTGCAAGGCATGTGGCAAGCAATATCGCGCTTAGCAATAGGACTTCTTGGACAGAGAAAAACCATCCTGCCGCAGCGAGAGCAGCCATGAACCCAGCGCCGAAGATCTGGCTGCCACGGCGGGCCGCAGGAGGCAGCTTCCAGGCGCGGCTCGTTGCGTACACACATTCCCAGCCGCTGCGCAGGGAAATTGCAGCAAGGACGAGGGGAACGGCAATGCCGCCGATGAGAAAAGGTAGTGTTGCAACGGCAATGAAAACACCTTCGCTTGCAAACAACTTCCACATTTGAGCAATCGAGCGAGGTGCAACCTTTGCAAGTGTGAGAGCCACAAGCAGGAGGCCCCCCGCGGCCCAAATGGCCCAGGCAAGCGTTGTGAGATCAAGAACGCTGACGGAGATCATCAGGTCTTGTTAGAGCCGCGAATGCGGTTGCGGCGGACGAGCCGCGATTGGTAGGGGCGGAACAGGGGGGCGATGATACTGTGGGTCCAATTGAAGAGAGCCAGGCGCCAGCCTGGTGTCGCCGAAAATCGCCGAGCCTGGGCCTTTTTTATAATGAATTCCGCCACATCCGGTGCTGACCAGCGGCCGCCGATTTCCGCCATCTTGCTCGTTGCAGGGCTGCGGGCATGCAGTTCGGCTTCAAGGGATGGGGTTTCTGTATCCGGCGGCAGTGCAAGGGTTACGGATATGCCGTCTTCCTTGAGCTCGGGATGCAGTGTTTCGGCCAAGCCTCGGATTGCGAATTTGGAGGGCCCAAAGGCTGCATACCCATAAAGCCCTGAAATGGCAGCGCCGGATGAGATGAAGACAAGCCGGCCATCGCCGGCTTTCTTCATGTGTGGCACCGTGGCATGTGTCAGATACAGGGCACCAAAGTAGTTCAACTCCATCTGCCGTCGATGGGCCGAGAGAGGAAGCTCTGCAAATGCTCCCGGCTCCACACCCCCTGCACAGGCGATGACCCAGTCCGGCGTACCAAATGCCTCAATGCATG
>JAJFHB010000100.1 GCA_021775795.1 Hyphomicrobiales bacterium
GATAAGCCCGCGAAGTAGCGCAGGAGCATGGTGAAACACTCCCCCCGCGACAGCCAGTCCTCCGAGCCGAACAGCAGCATGCAGACGAACGTGTAGATCCAGTAAGACAGCACAATGGTGGCGAGGCGGTAGGGGTCTTCAGGCGCAATGTCTGCGAGCAGAAAGGCAGAGAAGGCAAGGAAGGCAAGAATACCGGGCACAGCGCCGATGCGCGATGGGAGCGTGAGAAGCGGCTTTGCGCCTGCGGCCGTGAAAAGGCAGTACAGCCCGGTCCACGGGTTGGCGAAACGCCAGAGATTGCCAAAAATCATCTGTAGAACCACGAAACCCATCCACCAGAGTGTCCATACTGAAAGAGGCATGAGGTTCCGCAATGGGTCACGCGGCCCAAACAGTCCGGTCAAAACCAGCGCAATCAGACAGAGCAGGGCCGTCAAACTCGTGATGGTTTCAAGCGTCGGCCAGTCCAGTTTTCCTATTGGTCTGGCCCGAAATAACGTCTCCACGGTTTGAGCGGGCAGGACAGCGAGGATCAATGCTGTGAGGGTTACGGCGGCGACACCGGCGGTTGTGTAAATCGTCGTTGGAAGAAGCAGAACAAAACCTTGCTCCGATGTGTGGGCATACGCCGGCATAACGAAGGCTGCTGTGAGCAGCGCCACGATCAAACATGGTGAGGCATACGTGGCACAGGCGGCCTTGAGCGGTGGAGCTGGCGAGTTCAGTTTCATGGAATTCTATTCTAAATCCCTTGAGCTGAATTGAAACGTCAAAACCTCCTCGTAG
This sequence comes from Hyphomicrobiales bacterium, assembly GCA_021775795.1. GTDB lineage: Bacteria > Pseudomonadota > Alphaproteobacteria > Rhizobiales > JAJFHB01 > JAJFHB01. Next base: position 787 of record JAJFHB010000100.1, read on the forward strand.
TGCGTCTGGTAGGGCTGTATCCTTAGGCAAGTCATTCGCGTCGTGATACGTTTCGCTCATGTCCAGTTTTGCAATCGCCCAGGCCGTTGACGGGGAAGTTGAAACGCTCGTCGAGCAATGCATTCACCAGCTCAGCGCCACCGAAGGCCATACTTTGGGCTTCCTTTATGTGACGGACCCTCTGGTGGGTTCGTTTGAGAAGATTGTCTCGGCGTTGAAGGCTGGGACAGGTGTGGACGATTGGGTAGGGACAGTTGGGTACGGCATATGTGCGAGCGGCGGAGAGTATTTCGGCCGGCCAGCTATTGTCGCTTTGACCTGCAACTTTGATGGCGGTGCTTATCAAATAATTGAATCCACTAATGCCACTGCCGCGGAGGCGGTGCAGCTGATCCCCGGGTTTGCAGCAGGCTTTGGCGTTGTTCACGGTGATCCGAGGAACGGTGAGGTTGGGAGCGTCCTGTCTGCATTGGCGGAAGTCCATAGTGTCTATCTGGTGGGAGGATTATCCTCATCTGAAACCAGCTTTCCACAGGTTGCACGGACAACAGGAGAGGGTGGCGTGTCTGGTGTCTTGCTGGGCGGTCGACTGGAGATTGCCGTTGGGCTGACGCAGGGATGCTCGCCCATCGGACCCACTCATGTTGTGACGCAGGCTGAAGGCCAGGTTCTCGCAACGCTCGACGACCGACCTGCCTTTGAGGTTTTGCGGGAGGATCTCGGGGTCGCGGATGGTGCAGATGCGACGCGCTGGCTGCAGAATGTTCACGCAGCCTTGCCTGTGGATGGTTCAAACCAGGCCGATTACCTTGTGCGCAATCTGGTTGGCATCGAGCCGAACGCAGGCCTTGTTGTCATTGCAGATGAGGTTCCCGTCGGCGAACAGGTGATGTTTGTACGCAGGGACGAGCAAAGCGCCACCGATGACATGCAGCGCATGGTGAAGGACCTTCGTGAACGTATCAGCAAGGAGCCACGTGCCGGTCTTTACTATTCCTGTGTTGCACGAGGCTCCAGCCTGTTTGCAGGAGATTGCCACGAAATGACGGTCATCGCAGAAGCGTTCGGCGATATCCCGATTGTCGGCTTTTTCGGCAACGGAGAGATCGCTGATGACCGCATCTACGCCTACACCGGTGTACTCACGCTTTTTCTCTGAAACAACGCGTGCTTACCACAAGAGTGGCGTGTCTATTCACCCAGATAGCGCATGTTCACCCAGCCGACGACACCCTGCCAGGAGATCCGACACCAGTTGCCCTGGCACGGCCCGACGCATTGTACGCCCACGCCCTGAGGCGGCATTGAACTGATGACGCCATTGCTCGTGCCGGGTCCTGAGCGAATGTTGAGGCGGTCCCAGCTTTCGACGTTCCTGACGCGATAGAAGTCGGGTCCATGGGCGCAATCAAAATTGGCAGCTTTTGCCGGGCCGCTGCTGGATGGCACCGCAAGCACCAGTGCCGCAAACAAAATCCATACGCACTTTCTCAACATAAACACAGTTGCATTCCTTCTTGCTGGTTGCCGCACAAGGCGGATCTGTCGTCCGTGTACAAATTAAACGATTGAGCAGGAGCATCAAATTAAATTGTGATTGCAGCGCAGGTTTCACCGGTTATGGCGTTTCAGGAACGATCGTCAGTCGCGAGGATGAAGGGTGCGAACTCTGCTTCACAAAGGGCAGCGCCAAGTCCCGCCATTTTTGGGACGGTGGCTGTGCCGTTTGCGATGGTGATGTCTGTTCGGCAAATGATTTCGCCGAATGCCGCATCGTCGGGACAATATTCTGCGGGCAGCAGATTGGGGATGAGCGATGCGGCCTGCATCATTGCGGCCATCGCGATTGACGTCGAATTGAAATTGTGAGGTGTAACGGTGACAGAACAGGCTTCTGCCATTGCTGCAATTTCAAGCAGTTCCTGAATGCCGCCACAGGTGGAGATGTCCGGGTTCAGGGCATCTACGGCGCGCGCTTCAAGCAGTTCCCGGAAACGAAACTTGCCGCCATGACGTTCGCCTGAGACAATTCGTAAGGGCAGGCGGGCGCGAATATCGCTGAGACAGGAGACGTCATCAGAACTCACCGGTTCTTCAAACCAGAAAGGATCGTACGGCGCAAACCGGAGGCCAGCCTGCAGCGCAAGATGAGAATCGTCTAGACCATTGAGGTCTATCATCAGTTCAATGCCGCTGCCGACGGCATCGCGGACGCGGGCAACGCAGTCTTCGCCTTCTAACAATGTGCGGCCATCCATCGGGTAAAATTTTAGCCGCGTGAAACCGCGCTCCACCATGGCCACGGCACGATTGATGTAGCCTTCCGTTGACCTGTCGATCGTGCTGTAAATGTTGGCATAGAGGGGGATCTGCGTTCGAAGCGCACTTCCCAGCAACTGATGGATCGGCGCCTCGAGGCGTTTACCGGCAACATCCCACAAGGCCATTTCCAGTGCGCTAATGGCTGCGTAAAGGTCGATGCCGGCCCGTTTGTCGGCAAAATTGAGAATGGCTGCGTTACGGAACGGCCTTGGCCCTGAGTCATCAACGCCGATCAGCGTTTCGCCGAGGGAGCTGATGAGTTCCTGAATTGCCCGCACCCGCCCATGTAGTGGATAGGCTTCGCCCCAACCAACGATGCCGTCCTTTGCCTCAAGCCTAACGAAGATCAGGGGTCGTGGCCGTGCCCATGCATCCGCCCGCTCGGGCGTCTCGAGAATAAATGTCTGTACGCGGGTGATTGTCATGACATCGGGTTTGCAGCGGCTGTGGTGATCTAAGGCCAGATAAGGTTCGTGCAGAGCCAGTTATGGGGCTCAGCGCGCACCCACTCTTCTATCCGCGCGTTGATGAGGCTGGTGAGTTTCGACACCTTCTCGGCCTCATCGGCTTCGGTTCCATCGAGCTTGAGCGGGCTCTCCATGGTGACCACAAAATTCGCGTCTTCCAGCCGTTTGACGCGAATTGGTATGATGTCCACATCATACTTAAGCGCCAGACGCGCAGGTCCTGTGGTGAATGAAGCGTCTTTGCCGGCGAACGGCAAAGGTTGTCCTTGATCTATACGGCGATCGACGAGCAATCCAAGTGATTGTCCCTCCGTTAGTGCCCGAACCAGAGGGCGCATACCTTGCGTCTTCTTGACAAAGCCACAGCCGAGCGACTGCCGTTTTTCCTGCACCATGGTGGCGACACGCAGGTTCTTGTGTGGATTATAGACGACGCTCAAGGGGATTCCGGTCTTGGTGATGGAGGCTGCTGCAAGCTCCCAGTTGCCGATATGGGCCCCCACGAAAATCTTTGGGCGATCAAATGGCTTCAGGGAATCGAGACCGCCTTCAACATTTATTGTCAATCGCGGAGCATCGCTGTCGGCGCAAATTTCACCCAAACGCGGGAACTCAGCCAACACGGATCCGAAGTTTGACCAGATCTCACCCGCCAGGCGTTCCAAAGTCTGTTCGTCACTTTCCGGTAGCAAAACAGTAAGGTTTTGTTTGATCTTGGCGTGTTTGCGGGATCGGCGGCCAAGGATGCGCAGTATTCGACCACCCAGCCTGGACGCCATATCCAGAGGCATGAGAGACGTCAGCAGCCACAGAGTGTTCAAGGCAAACGGCGTCAGCCAGTTCGCGTAGAACCTGCGTACTGCTCCGCTCCTAAAGTTTGGGCGCGCCGGCATTTCGACCTGTGTGTCTGTCGACCATGTACGGTCCTCGCGTTGCATTGACGACTTCCATTTGGGAGTGGCCACTGCATCCGCGATCGGGGCCAAACATCAGGCGATGTCAATCGTGCCTGTCTCAGAGCATGAATATGTCGCCAACACAAGAACGCAAAATGACCGGCGAAGGCACAATCAGACCGCCGAAGCTGCAATTTTCAATGCGTGAAGGTGATGCGGTGCAGGGCACGTTGCTCCCTGATTGGCAAGGCATTGTCTCGTGGCAAGCCACGGTATGCATTGCCAAAATGGTGCCGGCTACAGGACTCGAACCTGTGACCCCCTGATTACAAATCAGGTGCTCTACCAACTGAGCTAAGCCGGCCGCGTATGGGAATTCGTGAGCGGGTCAATAGCTTGTCGCTGCTGAATGTCAAGGCCATTTGGCCATTCTGACGCGCGATCAAGTTTTCTTTCTGACGCTTGTTCTCCGTTTGCCGCTTTTAAGCGGTGCTGTTCGCCTTTGGGTGACGTTGCCGAGATGGGGTCGAGTGGGTTGCCACAATTGCTGACAGCAAACTCTAGCGCAACTGGCTGTCTTTGCTGCCGCGCCGGTTGAAAAGTGTGGCAGGGCCCGCGCGGGTGTCATTTTGTGACTGGCATTCTATACACAGACGGACGCCCGGAACGGCCAGACGACGGGCCTCGGGTATGGTGTTGCCGCATTCCTGGCACGACGCTTCGCTCTCAGCGGCTGTCTGCAACATTTTGCTGCGGACGCGGCTGATTTCATCAGAAATTGTGGCGTCGATCTGTTCCTGTATCGCGCCGTCCTTGGCCCATCCGGTTGCCATGTTCATCTCCACTTAGAGGTCACGCCACGATTATAGGCGATCTGTTCGTGAGTTCAATGCTGCGAGTGGGGTTGCAAATGGGGTTACGGGCGGTTTTCACGAAACTCTCGCGCTGGGGCCCCGGCTTCGTGAATTGTAAGTGACCGCTGGGAGAAACACATCGGGGTCCATGACGAGGCGGAGCAAATTGACCCCAAGGAGACCCGAGATGAAAGCAATGAAATTTTCGATGGCTGCAGCAGCACTCGTTGTTGCTGTCGGCATGTTTAGCGCACAGCCGGTGCGGGCGGATGAAACAAGATTGCCCAACAGTTTCAGTCAAAGTGTAAATGGCGCACATGTGATCCAGACGAATGGCTATTACAGCCGCGGCTTTCAATTCGGCTTTGGCCGAAACAATGGCTACAGTTATGGCCGTAGCCACAATAACGGCGGCAATCGTTATGGCGCACGCAACAACGGCTCTCACGGGTCGTCATATGGCCATTACAACGGAAACCGGCGCCACTATGGCAGTTACAATCGCGGCTATGGCTGGGGTGGCTTTAACTTTGGACATCGCCGGCACTAAAAGCAGTTTCGATTTACGCGACTTTGAATTGGAGGGGCCGGCAGTGCAGCCGGCCCCGGTTCTCATGCTGCAAGTGTTTCGCAGTCCACGTTGCCTCCAGCGCACCAGGTCACGATGATTTGAGAAGAATGTTTCGATGCCGGGCCCTGGTGGCTGCCCCCAAGGGTTGTGGGTAGAGGGCGTTTTAACCTAACGCTGAAAAGGCTTTTCGCCCAAGGGTTTGCGGGCGGTGTTTGGCATTTCG